>CAXRKA010000039.1:0-4169 GCA_964231155.1 Alphaproteobacteria bacterium
TGATCAAGAGGCCCTCTTCAGCATCAATAATAAACCCTGAGCCCAGAGAGTTTTGTGGGCGTTTGGGCATATTATCAAAAGGCTCAGAAAAAGGCCCAGGGAAACCTCTAAAAAATTCATCAAAAAAGTCATTAAACGGCTCAGGCATACCCTCCGGCAAACGACCTTGAGGACCAAAGAAACGAAACTCTCGCTGTCTTGGGGGACGATCTGCAACCTTCTTAGGAAATTGCTTTGATGAGATATTCACGACGGCTGGCGTCACAGTCTCAGCCAAATCAGCAAAACTATCTGGTGCTGGCGCGGCATGGGCAATATTTAAAGTTAAAACACAACATAATAAGGCATATAGGTAACGTAGTGACATTATTGTGGTTCCTTCCTTAATATTTAAAGTTATTCAGATTTGCGCGATGAGTCTTTGAAAAACTCAAAAAATTCGCTATCTGGTGACAAAACCAAAGTGGTGGATTGATCATTGAGCCCCTTACGATAAGCTTCAAGCGAGCGATAAAACGCGTAAAAATCTTCATCAATCTCATAAGCATCCGCATAAATCTTTGTGGCTTTTTTATCACCTTGACCACGAATAATCCGCGCTTCCCTTTCAGCTTCTGACAAAATCACTGTGCGTTCTTTCTCAGCATTTGAGCGAATCTCGAGCGCCTTTTCTTGTCCTAAAGCACGGATTTCTGTAGCCTGCTGTTCCCTTTCAGAGCGCATGCGATTATAGGTTGCTTCTCTCAAGTTAGGGGTCAAATCTGCACGACCAATACGAATATCAACAATGCGCACACCAAGATCTTCAACCGTTTCATTGACGCCACGGCGAATATTTTCCATTAGCTTTGTTCGCTCTGGAGACAATAAATCTTCGAGTGTGGCTTTACCCAAGACATCACGTGTTGTTGAGTCCATTTCATTTTGAAGACGCAAAGCAGCCGCTGTCTCTGTACTTAAACGCTGACGGTATTTCAGAGCATCAATGATTTGATATCGTGCAAACACGTCAACAATAATTGGCTCACCACTATTTTCATTCCAATTTGTAGACAATGGCTCTTGTGATGTTTCAGAAGTTGTTTCTCCATCGGTTTCTGAACCACCAACCGTGACATTCTTGATCTGTGCCAATAATCCACCGGTTTCAGAGGATAAAATAACCCGTTCAGGCTTAGGGTCGATTTCTAGAATACGACTATCATAGGTCTCAACATTTTGGATAAATGGGAGTTTAAATTTCAGGCCCGCATCCGTGATAATATCAACGGGGCGACCAAACTGAAGTACAAGCGCTTGCTCTGTCTCCTGAACGATAAAGACAGATTGTAGGCCAGTGATAACCATCAGAATGACAAAGCCCAATGCAATATTCTGTTTTAATGACATGATGTATTCCTCTTTATCTATCTCTTCTTCAAACTATCTAGTGGCAAATAAGGCAGAACATTCTGACCACTAGCACCGGGATCAAGAACAACCTTATTACTGGTTTCAAAAATCTCTTCTAAAGTTTCTAAGTAAAGACGTTTACGTGTGACATCTTTCGCCTCTTTATAGCTTTCATAGACTTTCGTAAAGCGAGCGGCGCCCCCTTCAGCCTCATTCACAACACGTTCGCGGTAAGCTTCAGAGTCTTTGATCATTTTAATGGCTTCACCACGTGCACGCGGAACAATATCATTACGGTATTGTAGTGCTTGGTTTTTCATTGTCTCCGCATCCTGATCAGCACGAATAACATCTTCAAAAGCACCCATCACAGGCTGAGGCACAGAAGCATCCTGGATCAAAACTTGAGTGATGCTGACACCCGCACCATATTCATTGAGGATGTCTTGCATAATGGAACGCACGCGTGATGCAACATCTGCACGACGTTCAGTGATAATTTCTTGTAAGCGGTTCTGGCCAATAACCTCGCGCATGGCACTTTCAGCCACTTTTTTGATTGTGCCTTCAGGATCACGAATATTGAAAAGGAAATCTTTCGCTGAACCAACCTTCCACTGAACAACAAAATCAATATCAACAATATTAGCATCCCCAGTCAGCATCAAACTCTCGTCTGGGCGATCAATAATATTTGAAGCCCCGCCACGGCCTGCTGTGGGATCACGATATCCAATTTCAATGCGGCGCTCAAACGTCACATTCGGTTTCTTCACCGTTTCTATTGGCGCCGGCAAATGATAATGGAGACCTTGCTCGGTCACTGTTTTTTGATAAGCGCCAAAGCGTTGTACAACACCATGCTCTTCAGGCAAAACACGATAAACACCGCTCAGCAGCCAAGCACCGATAATAACAAGAATAATCAAAAAGATATTTGGGCCACCTGAGAAGCTATCACCCTTTTTCGGCAATTGCTGTTTGAAACCACCGAACCAATCACTTAAATCTGGCCCATTATTGCCAGGTCCACCAGAACCACCACTGCTCCCAGATGGGCCTCGGTTGCTGCCTTTATTATCACCCCAAGGGTTGCTATCTTTGGCTTTTGGCTTGTCCCAGGGGTTATTCGGAATATCTTTTTTTAATATACTCAACATGTAAATACCATTTTGGCTTCAATTCAATTGACTGTACACTCAAAATATAGTGCTTTATATGCGGATTTTAAAGGGGGCAATCGTGTTTTCGTCACGTAAAGTTTCACAAAGTGATATTACTCAATACCTCGAGGAACAAGGTATTGGTGAAAACACATCTCAAGCCCTATCTTTCGCTGGCTGTGCTATTGATGGCAAACATGTCATTGTGTCTCTTCAATTGAATGCTGCATTCGATATACATATTGAAACAAAGCGTGACGAGATTGAAAAAGGCCTGACCCGTTTAAAGGGCATTTCAACAGCACAAGTTGTTCTCACATCCGAAACCTCAAGTGCCAATGAAGAAATACCGCCCTCCTCTCAAGAGTTCCATGGCAAGAACCCACCTCTTTCCCTTCCGAATATCCGACACATTATCGCTGTTGCTAGCGGTAAAGGTGGTGTTGGAAAGTCAACCATGGCTGTGAATATAGCATGTGCCTTAGCATTACAGGGGCAAAAAGTGGGGCTTCTTGATGCTGATGTTTACGGCCCATCCGTACCTCAACTAGTTGGACTGGCTGATCAAGGAAAACCAGAACAAGATAAGAATAAAATTGTCCCTCATGAAAAATTTGGCACAAAAATCATGTCGATGGGTTTTATGGTGGATCAAAAAACCCCTATGGTTTGGCGGGGGCCGATGGTTCAAAGCGCAATTTACCAAATGCTACGCGATGTAGATTGGGGTCAACTGGACGTATTGATTGTCGATATGCCGCCTGGCACTGGCGATGCGCAGCTCACATTGGCCCAAAAAGTGCCTTTATCTGGTGCAATTATTGTTTCCACACCGCAAGATTTAGCCCTTGCAGATGCCATCAAAGGCATAGAAATGTTTCAAAAAGTGAATGTGCCCATATTGGGTCTTATTGAAAATATGAGCCACTTTAATTGCCCACAT
Source organism: Alphaproteobacteria bacterium (assembly GCA_964231155.1). Lineage (GTDB taxonomy): Bacteria > Pseudomonadota > Alphaproteobacteria > Micavibrionales > SZUA-601 > CAXRKA01. The sequence continues at coordinate 3,499 of CAXRKA010000039.1, forward strand.
TGTGGGGAAAACACAGATATTTTTGTTGGCCAACATATTGATAAAACAGCAGAAAATTATAACATCAATATTCTAGGAAAAATTCCACTACATCCCCAATTGGTTCAATTTTGTGAACAGGGAACACCTGCTTCTACTCTTGAAGCACAAGATCATGCTCCAGATTACAAAGTAATCTTTTCAGAAATTGCGCAACACCTTGATATTAAGTAATAAGTTATCAATATCTTTTTGATAACATATAAGAGTATGGTACTAGAAGGTACCAATGTGTGAAAATAGCGCAGAATATGCTCGAAACATCACTATACAGTGGTGGCAGTGTATCGGCATTGTCCCAGGGTGGGTATTCTATAACGTCGTCGAATGTCAAAGAGTCATTCAGCCGGTTTTATAATGTTTTACAAAAAGATGAGGTTCTGAATCAGCAAGCCCTGGATAAAGGCTTGAAAGTAGCTTTTGAGAATAATTTTGATGCTGATAAAGAGACACAATCACGCATCATACGTCTAGGGGGAGCTTTTAAAGGCACAGATATAGGTTCAGATATAAGTTTTTTAGCCTTAGAAATCACCCAAAAGAATGAAAAAGGAGAGACAGAATCTCTCTATTTTTCTTTATCTGGGGAATCACTGGATGTCATTAACACAGGAGAAAACCATAAAAATGGT
>CAXRKA010000040.1:0-27515 GCA_964231155.1 Alphaproteobacteria bacterium
ATCTCATCAATGGGCTAATCAGCCTCAAAGGGACCTATGATTATAACGATGAAGCGGAAGATACACGAAATGTGCTGGAGGCGTTTTTGAATGATGTGGATGATGCTCTGAAAGAGTATAATCCCGATTTAAGACAGCGTATTCTTGACGATATGAAGAACTATCACTCTGCACCCTCAGAAAAGTTAGGTATATAAATGCCTGTGCTCGAAGCAGAAAGTCATTATAAGAATTATGTTCTCAGCGCCTTGATGCTTTTGCATCCAGATTACTATGAGGAGTCCAACAATTTCTTTAAATTACCCCATGAAGAATACCCACTTGAGCATGCAGACTCTATTATTATTGCAGACCAACTGGAATATATGATCCTCGAGATCCAACACGTGACTTCTTCCAACGAGCTTTATACCCTTATCCGTTCTGATAAATTTCAAAACTCCATGGAAGAGGTGAGCCTTGTTTATCAATCTAACGAAGATGCTATGTCCATTCGTGCTGGTGCTCTTGAATTTTTGCATGATCAATTCAACTTATCATACGATAAAAAGAATCTGCCTCTTTTCTCTGCCTTTGACAAATATTCAAAAGACATCGAACTGTTGTGGGTCGAGACTCTAAGAGAAACCATTCAAGATATTATTGATGACAGAGAATATAACGTCTCTATCGATGACCTTGATTATCAAACGCTTGATATTCTCAATTCAACAGATATTAAAGACTGGGATTATACGGTTTACGACAATCCTATTATGCCCATATCCGCCATTCTCAGTACAACAAAGGACGACAATTACAATCAAATCAGAAACTTTGCCAAACTTGTTGTAGAACAGATTGACAAGATAAGAAGTAAAACCCCTGATGCTGGTTTTGAAGAGATACTGACATCATCTGCTGATGTTTCTGTATTACTCAACACTCTAGAAGAAGAACTTTTTGGACTTGATATCGCTCTACGACATGACATTGAAACCATCAAGCAATTGACAAAAAATATTTGCGCCCCAGGCTCAATGTGTTTATCTGAAAATCCTCTTGATAACTGGCCGGCCGCTGTAAGACGTCTGAACAATCAAAAACGTGCCCTAAAAAGCTGGATCAAGGGAGAAGATAATTTAGTGGATGTACAAAATGAATTATTTGCAAAATTTGTTGATGAAGGTGGCCTTGATCAAGAATTTGATGAAAATTTAGAAGACATAGAAGATGATGATGAATTCTTCGCCGATCCAGAATATTTGAACTACAATGCATTTTCAGAGCTTGTCAAAAATGAAAGCTGGCAAAAATTCTTTGATGAAGTTATCTACGTTGATAGCTCTATTCGTATGCCATTCGAACTTGTGCCCGGTAATGAAACCATAGACTTCGAAGACATATTAGCAGGCATGGATTATGTCGATAAAGTCACCAAGTATCATACTGAGCGTGCAGATGAGGTTGATACCTCATTTGATTTCATCTTTAGTGATGGTGACGAGGACGATGATGAAGACTCTTACTACTTTGATCAAGACGAATGGGAAGAAATGGATTTAGACATTAAATCACTGTCTACAGATATGGTATATTCCACTTATCATCTCAATGATTTTTCGCAGTTAAATAATGGTAACTTTAAGGGTATTAATCTTATTCCCCTGTTAAAGGACGCTCTGGACGCCATGGAAAAAGCGATTGAGAACCATATGCCTGATGTTAATTTAGAACAACAGATGGGGTTTGCTTTCCACTTTATAGAAGACATGCTCCCGCTAGACAGTGATAGCCCTTCTCTCGGGCGTTCTGGTGATGATCTAGATCTTTAAATTAAAAATCTGTACAACGTCCACCCTTTTCCCAATCCCCATAACGTGTTGGCTCCGGCCCTTCAGGTCCATTGATCTCTATTGTCAAATTGTTTGAAGACGGCATAGACTTGTCTTTTAAATCGTTTTCCGTCTTCTTTATTTTTAAACGACGTTTTTGAGGTGTCTTTTTATTCATCTTAAGCCGCAGATTGTTGTTCCATTTGTTCAACTGCTTTAAAGACCTCTTCAACATGGCCAGCAACTTTGACCTTTGGCCAAATCTTTACGATATTTCCTTCAGCATCAATAAGAAATGTTGAACGAACAATGCCCATATATTTTTTGCCAAACATTGATTTCTCTTTCAGAACATCAAATGCTTCACAAAGTGTCTTATCTTCATCACTCAAAAGAGGAAAGTTGAGATTGTATTTCTCTTTAAATTTCTGATGTGATTTCACACTGTCTTTTGAAACACCCACAACTTGCACATTGGCTTTATTAAATTGTGATAGATTGTCCTGGAATGCGCAAGATTCTGTTGTACAGCCTGGTGTATCATCCTTTGGATAAAAATAAAGAACCAGGGGTTTTCCGGCAAAATCACTTAAAGTGACGGTGTTCCCCTGATCATCCTTAGAGGTAAAATTGGGAGCTTTTGTATTTTCTGTTAGCTTTGTCATGGTTTGTCCTTTCATATCTATTATAGTGCAATGAATTATACTGTGCTATAAAGCAAAATAGATCAAAAATAGTTTTGTCCAGCACATGCTTAGCTAAAGTGTTACCATTTCATCATCTATGTTTAAACGTTGTAGTAAAATAGGCTTCGAAATTTTAGCCATCATTATTGTCACACTCTCTGTGATTTGTTTTGGCGTTTTATTCAAAATTTCTTCTTCCCCCATAGAGTCTGAGACCCTCACAAAAAAACTGGTGCCAGAGCTCAACAGTCTTGTTGAAGGGATAACACTGGATTTTGATACAACGGTCCTCTCTTTTTCTCGTAAAGATAGGCTCCTCACACTCACAATCCGTAATCTTGATATCTCTAATGAGGATGGTGCTGAGATTAGTACAATCCATGATGTTATTTTACAATATGGGTTATCAAACATTTTGCGCATGAGCTCTATTCCTCATAGCGTTGTCATCAATCAGCCTCAAATCTCCTTCCAAAGAAATCAAGATGGTCGTTTTGAAATTCATCATATGGATTTATCAGAGGGTGAAAAGGAAACCTCAAAACTGAACACGAGTAACAGCAGTGAAAAACTCTATGATGCCTTAAAGAGCCTGCTGGGTTTTCGTTCTGGCCTCCTAGAACGTGTGGTCATTTCTGATGCTGTTATCTTCTATCAAGACTTTATGCGTGATGTTTCTCTCTCTGCACCCAGTGTGAGCTTTGACCTCTCAAAAACATCTGACGGGCTTACGGGCTTTATTACGGCAACCGTTGACTTTGGCAATGAGAGCAAGACTTTAGTCTCTGATTTTTCTTATAATCCAGCACACGGTGGCATTAGCTTTTCAACAGCTATTGAGAATTTTCAAATATCAAGTGCCGCTGGATTTATACCTGAGCAGTTCTCCCGTTTTATAAAAGACTGGACTGTTCCCTTTAATGGTTATTTCAGCTTTGATCTAAACCAATATCTGCAACTTACCGATTTAAGCCTCAATGTTTATGGGCAAAGTGGTGGAAATATTTCTCTACCCTCAATTTATGATGACCCACTCGCGCTCGACGCCATCGACATTCAAGCTGGCTACAATCCTGAAACAGGTGATGTGGATATCGAGCATCTATTTATTAACAGTGGTGATATGACGGCTGAACTTGCTGGCCGCATTTATGCGAGAGAGAACAGTGATATTATTTTAGAAAGCCAAATCGCCCTCTATGATTTAGACATGGGTGACCTTTCTACATACTGGAGCGCTGATTGGGCCCCAAAAGCACAGGCCTGGGTGATTGAAAACATTACTTCTGGGTTGGTCAACACCGGTCAACTTGATCTCAAACTATCTCTACCGCTTGAAGATATACTCACAGAAGAGACGGAGAACCTTGAGCTTGAGAGCTTTTCCGGCACCCTTGGTTTCTCCAATCTGTATGTTGATTATTTTAATCCCTTGCCTCCAGCCGAAAACATTGATGGATTTGTGAGGTTTGATGATGATAATTTTATCATTTTTGCTGAAAACGGTGTCATTCAGGAACATGATATTCAACTGAGAGATAGTGTTGTGCACATTAGAGGGCTTTCCTATCCAATTGATGATTATCAAATACTCTCTACAGATCTTAATGCATCTGTGCAACTTTCTGATGCTTTGAGAATTGCTGATTCTGAACCTTTGGAATTACTGAGCGAAAGAGATATTTCTCCAGAAGAGTATACTGGTGAAGGTGACGTCAATCTTAAACTTGGCTTTCCCCTATCTAAAGATCTTCTCCTAGAAGATATAAAGATCGATATTAATGGACAGCTGAACAAACTTCTTATCACAGATTACTTTGCTGGTCTCAACATCACCTCAAACATGATTGATATCGATATCACAGACCAAGATATGAGCATTGAAGGCGCTATTAAGATTGCCGAGACAGGCCCTTTTGGTTTGAGTTGGAGTGAAAACTTTTATCCTGAGAACCCTTCAGATATGGTCAAGAATATGACCATTCAAGGGACAGTCATGGGAGAAGATATTTCTTTGGCAACCTTACCGAGCTACCTCAATACGACACGGTTTAAGGGCCCACTTCGCATTAAAGCTGAGAGCATCACATATGAAAATGAAACGGAAGATATCTCCGTTGGTATTGATTATCTTGATACTGATATTTCCATCCCTGTGATCGCCTATGAAAAAGCTTCAGGCTTGGATAGCGTTCTACGTTTTGGTGCGCATAAAAATACTTCAGGTATCAATATAAAAGAGCTTTCTTATTCTTCAGATCTCTTGAAATTCGATATAACAGGTCAGCTTGATGGACAATTTATGCCTCAGGATATTAGCATCAATCAGTTCCTCTCTTTAAAGACAGATATCACCGGGTCAATTAAAAGCCCGAAAGATGGCCAATACAACGTTACACTGAATGGCCCATCACTAGAATTTTCTCGTGGCTACGAACAACTCAAAGATAGTTTCTCTAAGAGCTCTGATGATAATGCTGAAACAGCCATAAGCTGGTCACTCAATGCTGATATTGGTCGTGTTTTTTTGGATGATAAGAACAGTTTTAAAGAATTTAAAAGTCGCATCATTAGAAGCCCTGACGGTTTTGAACAATTCCATATTGATAGCCATCTCACAGAAACAGAAACCATCTCCATTCATTACGGTGCCATCATGGAGGGTGAGATAGAAACAGAAGATCGTGCTCTTAAAGTTAAGATAGATAACCTCGGTAACACTTTGAAAGCTCTTAATATTACTGATGATGTTATTGATGGTGATTTGGTCATGAACCTACGCTCACCGCAATGGGACGGAACACAGCTTGAAGGTCAGATGACCGTCACAGACTTTCGTCTTATTGAAGCGCCCTTATTGGCACGCCTTATTAATGCGCTCACACCAACTGGCATTTTGGAACTATTAAGCACAAAAGGCCTTGAGTTCCAGAGAATGAGTACATTGGTTAATGTAGATCAGAGCGTATACAAACTGAAAAAAGGTCAGCTGGTCGGCAACTCCATGGGTCTAAGCTTTGATGGATCAATTGCACCCCAAGATGATAATATCGATATCTCTGGTACTGTTATCCCTGTCCAAGGCCTTAATAAGATGGTGGGAAGCATTCCAATTATTGGACAAATCTTGGCTGGCCCAGATAATAAAGGTGTCTTTGGAGCCACTTACCAAATTAAAGGCTCTGTGGACAATGCGACTGTTACAGTGAACCCATTATCTGTGATCGCCCCAGGAATCTTGCGTACATTATTGTTTGAAGGTGGATAAATTCTTTAAGCGACAACAGCAAGAAAGTTCTTTAGATCTTCTTTATTGCTGATCTTAGAAGCAGCCGACGTATAAGTACTCGACACCCCCTGCAACGGCTTCCACTTCTCAGATAAACCAATCACTGTTTCTGCACCCCCCAATAATATAAACCCGTGAGAGTTTGTAATATCCGCCATTGAATCAAGAATTTTTGATTTGAGTTCTTGGTTAAAGTAGATCAAAACATTACGGCAGAAAATCATGTCAAAAATACCGTAACCACTTAAATCATTGAGCAAGTTATGTTCTTTGAATGTCACCATTTGCTTAATTTCATCTTTGATCACCCACTCTGTTTCTTCTTGGGTAAAATACTTGACCATCATTTGTACGGGCAAGCCGCGTTGAACTTCAAACTGTGTATAACGACCCTCTTGAGCTTTAGCCAACGCTTCTTTTGAAATATCTGTAGCGATAATTTCAAAGCGCCAGCCTGGAAAATCCATCATTTTTTCTTTAATGATCATAGACAGACTATAGGGTTCTTGGCCAGTCGAACAAGCATTACACCAAATGCGTATTGATTTAGTTGCAGCGTTCATCTGTTTTAGATACGGCAAAATATAGTCACGGAAACTATCAAACGGACCCATATCCCTCATAAAAGAGGTTTCATTCGTTGTCATTGCATCAACAACATCAAATGATAAAGATGGGTTTTGTTTGATTCTGACAGCTCCAGCCAATTCTGCAAGACCATTTAGATTATATCTTTGAGCAATCGGAATAAGGCGTGACTCTAAAAGATACATTTTTTGTTTATCAAGAATAATACCTGACTCATCAGCAACATGTTTTTGTAATATTTCAAAGTCAGAATCACTCAGTGACATTAAATCCTCCCGGCAATTCTATATATAGCTTCACCCATGTCATCATCCGTAAATACATATTCATGAATGTCATTTTTAACGATTGCAGCTGGCATGCCCCAAACAGCAGAACTTTCTTTATTCTGTGCAATCACCATTCCACCGCTATTTTGCAATCGTAGTGAGGCATCTCTGCCATCATGTCCCATACCCGTTAAGATGACGCCCAACAACCGACCCTCATAAGCATCAATCAAAGAATCCAACATGACATCAACAGCAGGTTTTGAAAAATTCACTGGTGGTCCATCAGTCAACTTTATAATCTTTTCTCTCTCAACAGATTTTACTGTCATATGATAGCCACCAGGCGCAATATAAACCATGCCTGGCTGAACTTTCATCCCACTTTCAGCCTCGACACAAGAAAGTCCGGTTTGTGTTGTCAGCATCTTTGCCAAAGCTTCGGTAAATTCTTTGGGCATATGTTGCGTAATAAATACAGGTATTTGTAAATGTTTATTACTTAATACTTTGGCAACTTTGAAAAGAACTTGTGGGCCGCCTGTAGAACTACCTATCGAGATAGCTTGAGGCCTAAATCCTGGCCGTGGTAAGATATCACTTATCTTATGTGTAATATCATCTTTGCTTTGCACTGAGTTTATGTCCGTAGAACTTTTTTGTGGCTTTCCAGAATCAGAGCCATAAATAGATATTTTTTCCAAAAGAATACGCTCAAAATCTTCCGTGGTTTTCTCACCTTCCCCCATAGAAGAGCTTGGTTTAGCAACATAATCAACAGCCCCCAACTTAATTGCCTCTAAAGAGCGGTCTGCATTTTTTGTTGTTAATATAGAGGCCATAATGATTTTAACATCTGGCTTAACCTCAAGAAGCTTTGGTATAGCCTCAATCCCATTCATTCGTGGCATTTCAACATCTAAGATAATAATATCAACAGGATTAGCCTTCAAAGCTTCGATAGCCATAATGCCATCAATAGCAAATGTTGTGACCTCTATATTATAATCAGATCGTGAAATCATGCCACGTATTACACGTCGGATAACACGCGAGTCATCAACCAACATAACACGAATTGGCCCACCTTTCGATGATGGGGAGGGAACTTCTGATGGATCAACCACAGCTTCTCTTTCTTTATAGTAAGCCTGTCTGCTTAAACTTTGACACGATCACATCAGAGTCAAAGGGTTTCATAATATACTCGTTTGCACCAGCGGCCAAAGCCTTAGTAATAGAAGACATCTCATTTTCTGTCGTACAAAAGACCACAATTGGGGTTTGACCATTGGGTAAAGCACGCAATTCTTCTAAAAACTCTAAACCATCTTTATTGGGCATATTCCAGTCCAATAAAACTGCATCTGGCATGCTTTCTTTACAACGATCAATGGCTATCTGACCATCTTCAGCATCTATACAGTTAAAATTCAAATCTTCGAGTATTTCACGCGCAACACGGCGTACGACCATACTATCGTCAACAATTAGACATGATTTCATTACGGCTGATCACCCTTCATTAACCTTTCGATATCTTCATTGAACTCAATCATTGCTTTGACATCAGCGATCACCATCAGCTCTTCATCCATACGATAAATACCTTTGGCAACAGTGATCCAGCGCTCATCAAGAGTGACAGGGACTTGCTCAAACTCATCTTCATCAAGCTTGAGCACATCACCTACACTATCAACAATCAAGCTATAGAGTACTTCTTGATGCTCCACAACGACGTTCATAAAAGAGTCTATGTCTTCCGGGTTACGATCTGGTAAACCAAGTCGTCGACGTATATCCATAGCCGTTACAATACGTCCACGTAAATTTAAAACACCAGCAACTTCAGGGGGTGCCATAGGCACGGGTGTAATCTCAATATTGCGCAAAATATCCTGAATGGTCATAACGGGAAGCCCAAATAGCTGACCATCGACATATAAAGTCACAAAATCTTTGAGCCCTGCATTGAGACCTGCCAGTGTATCATCTAAAGCGATGCCACTCTCCGTTGTCATTGCTAAATCTGTCATGCGGCCTCCACTTTTGTTGATGCATTCTCTAGTGCTTCTAAGAGCATATCTCTGTCAAACTTGGCGACAAAATTGTCAAAACCACTCTCTTCACCACGCTTAATATCGCTTTGCGTTGCATGGGATGATAGCGCAATCATCGGCGTATCTTGCCATGGCCCTTCTTTTCGTACGGCTTCGGCAAACTCAAAACCAGACATACCAGGCATTTCAATATCACTGATAATAATATCAAACATTTCACCTTTATCTCTCAAAGCCAAGGCTTCAGATGGTTCTTTCGCACTAAAGACTTCAAAGCCAGAAACATTCAAGAACGGCGCGAGCATGTTACGGAAGAATGATGAGTCATCCACCATCAAGATACGTCTAACCTTGTACTCTCTATCGCCATCTTCATAGGCCCTGGTTTGGTTTACAGCGAACCAATCACCAAAAGCCTTATTCATAAAGTATGGAATATCAATAACATCCATGGCTTGGTCATTGATGATTGTACTACCCAATAATCCTGGCGTACCCTGCGATTGCTCGATATTAAGACATTCTTCTACAATATCTTCAATACTATCAACCATAAGACCCATAGTACGGCCTGAAACATCGTCAAAGAAAACTAGTGCGGGCTGAGTTCTCCGTCCCTCAACCGTATGGTTGGGGTCAAATGGAATGAGTGGCATCAAACGTCCACGATATTGAACCACATTATTATTATCAGCCACCTCAATATCATCAATAGAGAACTCTTCTAATCGCCCAACCAATTTCAATGGGATAACCTTTGACGTATCATCCTCAGCCGTTTTGAATATTAACAATGCGTCACGACCAGAAGCATAAGATTTGTTAACTTCATCCCCTTCTGAAGACTTTACTGATTTTTGTGATGTTGATGATAAATCACCCGCCGCTTTCGATAGACCATTCGGATCCAAAATCATAACAACACGACCATCACCCAAAATCGTATTCCCAGAGAACACATCAATTGATTTTAAGATAGGAGAAACGGGTTTTACCACAATTTCTTCTGTATCATGAACTGAGTCAACAATCACACCCATTGAGTTATTGCCAACTTGAATAACGACAATAAATGGATTGTTCTGGTAATCCTTCATTGCCACAACATTATCGGCTTGTATTTCTGTAGTGTCTTCTGTTGATTCTTCTTCAGCTACATCACCATCCGCAGCTATTTCAGCTTCAGCAGTTTCAGTTGCAACGGTTTCTACAGCACCCTCAACATTGACAACTTGCTCATCGCCTTCAGCGATAACCTCAGCATCAATAGCTTGAACATCTTCTATAATCGGCTCAACATCTACAATCTCTTCAGGTTTTTCAGACAATCCTAATAGGTCTCTTAAATTAATAAGGGGCAAAAGTTGATCTCTTAAGCGAATAACTTCGGCACCCTTAATATTCTCAACCTTATTGTCTTTACCTGTACGCACAAGCTCTGTCACATTAATTTGTGGAATCGCGAAACGCTCTGGACCCACCTCAACAATCAGAGCTGACACAATCGCCAAAGTCAGTGGGATTTTTATAAGGAACTGAGTCCCTTTGCCCGGTGTGGACTCTAATTCAACAGTCCCACCAATTTTTTGAATATTGGATCGGACCACATCCATCCCAACACCACGACCAGAAACAGCCGTCACAGCTTCAGCCGTTGAAAACCCAGGCGCAAAAATAAGGTTATAGATTTGCTTTTCAGTGGCGGCATCCAGCTCTTCTTGAGTCATGACACTGTTTTCAAGTGCCTTCTTCATGATGCCATCTTTATTCAGGCCTTTACCATCATCTTTAATTTCGATGATAATGTGTCCACCTTCATGATAAGCGCTCAGATTAATCGTTCCTTTAGCTGGCTTACCAGCCGCTTCACGATCGTCTGGCCCTTCAATACCATGGTCAGCTGAGTTACGAACCATATGTGTTAAGGGGTCACGAATGAGTTCAAGTACTTGGCGATCAAGTTCGGTATCTTCACCGGACATGACAAGCTCTATATCTTTGCCAAGTTCATTGGACAGATCACGAATAATTCTTGGAAGCTTTGTCCAAGCGTTACCGATTGGCTGCATGCGTGTTTTCATCACACCATCTTGCAGCTCAGAAACATTATGGCTCAATCGCTGGATAGGCCCTTCAATTTCTTTGGCACTCTCATTTGATTTTATATTTTGAATAAGCTGGTTACGTGTTAACACTAATTCAGACGCAATCGTCATCAAATTTTCCAAAACATCAACACCAACACGAATAGTCTGTGTCACCGTTGGAGGTGCCTTTTTATTGGATGCGGGCGCACTATCAGCTTCCGGTTTTGCCTCCGCTGCCTGCGCAGGTTTTTCTTCTACTTTTTCTTCTGGCTTATCTTCAGCTTTAGGCGCTTCAGCTTCTGGTTCAGCTTCCGCCTTTTCTTCACTGCTGCCTGTGTCTTCTTTTGGGCTACCAAAAATGGCCTCTAGATCATCTTCAGACATTTCTTCAACATCAAAATCAACAACGTGCTCTGGCTCTTTAGCTTCAGCTTCTGGTTCGGGCTCTGCCTCAGCGACTTCACCACCCGTATGTTTGGCTATGTAGTTTTCAATGTCTTTTTTAAGCTCACTATCATCGCCCTCTGGCTCAGCCCCTGTCTCTTCAATGGTCAGGACAATTTCTGAAATCTTATCAATGGACTTTAAAATAAGTGTAATACCAGCTTCATCAACGCTGATTTCTTTGTCTCTAAACTTACCAAGAATATTTTCTCCAGCATGCGCTATGCTTTCAAGGCGAGCCAAACCAATGAAACCACAGGTCCCTTTCACCGTATGCATCATACGGAAAATCTTAGACAATAAGTCTGGGTCATTGGGGTTCTTCTCAAGCTCAACCAGATCTTGATCTAGTTCTGTCAGCGAGTCGTTGGTTTCTGTGATAAAATCAGCAATTAAATCATCCATAAGACATTCCTTTTGTATCCAGTCTTATCTTAAGTAAGATTTCTCAAAAGAACGTTAAAATAGCTGGCATTAAATAAGCACAATGATATGTATTCAGAATGTTGTGGGACGAAAAACCGTAAAACCGAAAATGTATTTCTGCTTTTTCTCTGATTCGTGTTGGGGACGTTCATCTGAATTATTCTTTTACTCAGAAATGAAATAAAATTATAAGACTGTCACAAGAATCACGAACCTCATTTGCTATAATTTTATCTCTATAAAAAAAATTGAGCGCTATTTTATCAACATACAGACGTGTGGAAAAATTTTATTCAATCCGAGTCTTCAATTGAATCAAGGTCTAAGAATTTCTTTCTGAATTTTGAGTCGAATGATTCGTGTCTTGCTTCAATAAAAGTGACTCAATTTCAAGCGAAAAGATCGTTTGAAATTGGATCTGAATTGTGAGTAATGTCTTCTATCGCAGTCAAAACGAGTTGAACGGATTCGAAAAAAATAAATCGACTGCTGTGGGACGTAAAATATAATTTTTAAGTATGAGTTAGGACCGTCAATGACGATTCAGACTGAGATATTTTCTTGGGATAAATTCTGTGGATTGATCAGAAGAGAATACGGTGATTCTGCCTATAAAAACTGGTTTTCGAACCTTCATTTCGATTCAGGCAGTGCTACAGATATTACTTTAAGAACGCCCTCAAAGCTGGTTAAAAACTGGGTTCAAACGCATTATATAAATAGCCTTGTTGAACTGGCTCAGAAAATCAATCCTGAGATTCAATCTGTTAATATTGAGCATAAAGATGACGTTGCTGTCTCTGTTGAAACAGCCGATGATTTAATTCAAAAATCTCAAGCTCAATCCTCTTATTTTGACAAGCCTCAACACAAAACAGATGATTTTATTGAGAGCTTTGCAAGCCTTGATAAGAACTTCACATTTGATCAATTTGTTCTTGATGATTCCAATGAGCTTGCTTATGCAGCCGCGCGTCGTATCGCCGAAAATGATGATGTTCAATTTAACCCCTTATTTTTCTTTTCTGGTGTTGGTTTAGGAAAGACACATTTGATGCACGCCATTGCTTGGCGTATCCGTGAACGTAACCCTGAACGCCGTGTTGTTTATTTGACAGCAGAGAAATTCATGTATCGTTTTATACGTGCTCTTCGTCATAAAAACACCGTTGATTTCAAAGAGCAATTCCGCTCTGTCGATGTTTTAATGATTGATGATCTGCAATTCATTTCAGGCAAAGAATCAACACAAGAAGAGTTCTTCCACACATTCAATGCTTTGGTTGATCAACACAAGCAGGTCATTCTAGCCGCCGACAAATCACCTTACGACTTAACCGGTATTGGAGAGCGCCTCAAGTCACGCTTGGGCTCTGGTCTAGTTGCCGATATTCATTCTACAAGCTACAACCTACGCCTTGGTATCATTGAATCTAAATCTAAGAAATTTAGTGTTGCCATTCCACAAGACGTCAAAGAGTTCTTGGCTGAAAACATCACCTCAAATGTGAGAGAGCTAGAGGGTGCATTAAACCGCGTTTTTGCCTATGCAGAACTCATCAATAAGCCCCTGTCTATTCCTTTGATACGTGGTGCCCTAAAAGACCTTCTCAGATCTACAGAGCGTAAATGCACAGTTGAAGACATTCAAAAAGAAGTCTGCAGCTCTTATGATCTATCGATCTCAGATATGCATTCACCGCGTCGTTCACGTGTGGTGGCACGCCCACGTCAAATGGCTATGTATTTGGCGAAGGTTTTGACAACAAAATCCTTCCCCGATATTGGTCGCGCCTTTGGTGGACGTGATCATACAACTGTGATGCACGCCGTTACCCGAATCCAAGATCTTATTGAGCGTGATCAAGAGATTAAATCAGCGATTGAGCGGATCGAAAATAGCCTTCGCTATATGGCTTAAACAGCGCTCATAAAAAACGTCCCTGTTTTCACAACATATTCTTGCTCAAAAACCACAAAAAAATACATTTTTGGGGGCATTACCCCTTTTCTCTTGAGAACGCATAGTATAGATTGAATATATAGGGATATAGCCATCGGCTCACAGATATTTTAGAACGGATCAGAAGGTCAGAAACTATGAAGCTCACCATCGATAGCAACCAACTTGGAAATGCACTTGGACATACGACAAGCGTCGTTGAAAAACGCACAACAATACCAATATTGTCCAATGTTCTCATGACAGCTAAAGATGGAAAACTTTATCTTTGTGCAACAGATATGGATTTGGAAGTTGTTGATGCAGCACCCGCCCAAATCGAAGCTGAAGGATCAACAACTGTTCCGGCACACACGCTTCACGATATCATTCGCAAACTGCCTGGTGATAGCACCGTAACATTGCATCTAAATGATGATAAAACCATGATGGATATCACATGTGGTCGCTCCGAGTTTCGTCTGGGCTGTTTGCCAAAAGAAGATTTCCCTGAGATGACACAATCAGAGACAGAGAACAGCTTCTCTATCCCTGGAACCACTTTAGCAAAAATGATTGACCGTACGAAGTTTGCGATCTCAACAGAAGAAACACGCTATTATCTCAACGGGATTTATTTCCACATTGCAGAAACACCAGAAGGCAAAGTTTTACGTGCCGTGGCCACGGATGGTCACCGCTTGGCACGTTATGAAACATCGATGCCTGATAATGCTACAGCAATGCCTGGTATGATTATTCCACGTAAAACAATTACAGAATTGCGTAAGCTGCTTGATGAAACAGGTGATGATATTGAAGTTCACTTCTCCGATAAGTTGATCCAATTCACATTTGGCCATACCAAACTCACATCAAAACTCATCGATGGAACATTCCCAGATTACGAGCGCGTTATTCCACAAAATAATAACAAAGTTCTAGAAGTTAATCCTGAGGCGTTTTCAAAAGCTGTGGATCGTGTCTCAACGATTGCTGCAGAAAAAACGCGTGCTGTGAAGCTGAGCATTCAAGGTCAAACCATGACGTTGACCGCCAGCAACACGGAAAGTGGTACAGCGACAGAAGAGCTTGAAATCGTCTTTCATGCCAATGAGACCATTGATATTGGGTTTAATGCACGTTACCTGCTCGATGTCACATCTTTGTTGGATGGCAATTGCTCTATCGTCTTAAACGACTCTGCATCACCAACCATTATTCAAGACAATAAAGATACATCATCCTTATTTGTATTGATGCCCATGCGCGTCTAGAACAGTGTGTTGATTTGATATGTTTGATCAAATCACGCTGACGCGTTACCGCAATTATATTGACCGCCGCTTTATGCTTGATCCACAAGCACGTTTCACTTTTGTCTCAGGTGATAATGGCGCTGGGAAAACCAACCTTCTCGAAGCCATCAGTCTTTTATCAACAGCTCGTGGCCTGCGCAGTGATAGCTTGCAAAATATTGGTCACCAACAATCCAACAGCTGGTCTGTGACTGTTAATTTTGATGAGCACACGTTTTCAACAGGCCTTAAACCAGAACAGTCCAAACGCTTTTTGATCATCAATAGCGAAGAGATCAAGAGCATGAGCACTTTGGATGAGTGGCTCGGTGTTGTTTGGCTTACTCCCCAAATGGACGGTCTTTTTGGCGGATATAGTGGTGAACGCCGCCAGTTTTTTGATCGTCTTATTCAAGTCTTTGATCCCCCCCACCGTGGACGATTGGTGCGCTATGAGAAAGCCTTGAGAGAGCGCAATAAGCTCATCAAAGAAGGGGAGCAGAATGATGCCTGGTTCAAAAGCTTAGAGCAAACTCTGGTTGAAACAGGGATGGCTTTAGCCGCAACACGTATGAGCTTTATAGTGCGTTTAAACACTATTCTTGAAACACAAAGCACACATTTTATTGCACCCCAGCTTCAGATCCATTGTGCCATCACTGATCGCCTAACGATAGAGTCAGCGGCTGCGGCAGAACAATACTTCTTTGATGAATTACAACGTCTAAGACCAAGTGATCAACACACGGGCTATACAACCATTGGCATCCACAAATCTGATATTCAAGCTGTTCACCCCCAAAAGAACGTCACGGGTGATCTATGCTCAACAGGAGAGCAAAAAGCCTTTCTTATAGCCACTATTCTTGGCCATGCGCGTCTTCTTAAACAAACCAGAGATATTCCTCTTATCATCCTGCTGGATGATGTCATGTCACACTTGGATGAAAATCGCCGTCAAGATCTGCTCAGCGATCTTAGTGAGATTGATACTTATTGTTGGATATCTGGGACAGAGCTATCGTCTTACCTCAATGTCCATCCCCAAACACAGCATATTGAAATTTAGAACGTTTGCTTTTTAAGTATCGCACGATCAAGGCCTTCAAACACGATATAAAGACCTGCGGACATCATAAGTGGGATTATACCCTCAAAGGCTGAAATAAAACCCATAAACACCCCAACAACAAAAGCTATGAAGCTCAAGGTAACACTCCAAAAGGCCGCAAATTCAGAGACCTTATAAGCATTCACACAAATCGCAATGGCGGCTGGTGCCAAACACGCCGTGGCAGCCAAAGCAAAGAACAGATATGTGAAGCCTTCTATCAGGACATGTGCCATAGCAATCTCGAGAACGATTAAAAGCATCAAGGTTGGGCGCATGCGCTTGCGTGTTAATGTCTTATCTGTATAAAAGGGCAGACGCGCCAAAACATCTTTTAAAATAGAAACCGCGCCCCCAAAGAGCGTTGTATCCAAAGAAGACATCAAGACCGCCACAACAATCACAAAAATCAACGGCGCCAAGAACGAGGCAGCGTAGTTTTGTAAAGCATAAACAACAGCGACTTCAGGGTCGATCCCTGGATTATAGACTTGCGTTGTGGCTGTAAAAATGGTCAAGAAGAGCGCCGGAACAGCAAAGCCTAAAATAGCCCATCGCAAACCATGCTTGGCTTCTTTGGGGGAAACAGCGGCAATCACACGCTGCCAGGCATCAGGCCAAGTAAAAGGACCGACCACCAGTGTCAAAAACAGAGATGTCATCCACCACCATCCAGGCTGCCAGAGACTGTTCAGCTCATAGTGGCTCCACTGCCAATCAATACTCTCCGCTGGGAAGAGCAAAACAAGCCCCATTAAAAACATCAATAAAAACTGGAAGACATCGGTTTTGAGCACAACCTGAAAACCACCAAGCTCAAGATAAGCCCCAGTGACCAAACCAACAATAAGAATAGATTGTGTATAGGAGAGTGCCGTGGCATCCGCTAAAATTTTTCCACCGATGATGAACAGTGACTGACTCTACAGGATAAAATAGACAACACCAATCACACCTGCAATCAAACCAAAACGATTGCTTTTCATGACATCGGCATAATATTCAATCATGGTTTGGTGGCCGGCTTCGTCCATGCGTTCTTTAATCTTGGGGATCACCAAGCTCAGACTATAAAGACCGGCTGCGACACCAATCGAGAGCCACATGGCTGACCAGCCAAATTCAAAGCCCAAAGCGCCAATGGTTGAGAAAATAGCGACATCCACCCATCCCACAGAGATACTGGCCCCGACACCAAAGCGCCCAATCGATTGTCGTGCGGTGACAAATTGACGGCGAGTGTCTCTTGAGGAGACCCAACCAATACCAATCACAAAAACAATATAAGCAAGGGCGGCGAGTATAAGGGGCAGATCAAAATCCATAAGACAAAAACCTTTCGTTGTCTTTTTATCCTACATCAACCGTTTTAGGCCTGTAAAGGAGAGGATTTGAATCACCACATAAAACCAATAAATATCAAGGTTGAGCCTTTTCTTATCGTGTATTTTTCTTTACAATAAGAAGACTACTATTGAACCAAAATTTCTCAAAAGAATTGAGAGAAAAATGATGACAGAAGTACAGCAAAAAATCATGAGCACAAACGAAGAGACACAGGCCATTAAATCCGAAGATTATGGCGCAGATTCCATTAAAGTTTTACGGGGATTAGAAGCCGTTCGTAAACGCCCAGGCATGTATATCGGTGATACCGACGATGGCACAGGTTTGCACCATATGGTCTACGAAGTCACTGATAACGCCATTGATGAATCTTTGGCTGGCCATTGTGATAAAATCAATGTGACAATCAATGCTGATGGCTCTGTAACCGTCCGTGATAATGGACGTGGTATCCCTGTTGACACACATAAAGAAGAAGGTGTCTCCGCTGCTCAAGTGATTATGACACAACTCCATGCTGGTGGTAAATTTGACCAGAACTCTTATAAAGTATCTGGTGGTTTGCACGGTGTTGGTGTCTCGGTTGTGAATGCTTTATCCGAATGGTTGGAACTGCGCATTTGGCGTGAAGATCAAGAATGGATGATGCGCTTTGAGTACGGTGAGACTGTTGGTGGTGATCTTAAAGCTGTCGGTAAAGCCGAAGGCAAAAAAGGAACAGAGATTACCTTTATGCCCTCAGCAGAAACTTTCACCATGACAGAATTTAAATTCGCCACATTGGAGCACCGCTTCCGTGAATTGGCGTTCTTGAACTCTGGTGTACGCATCATTTTGACTGATATGCGCGGCAAAGAACCGAAAACAACAGATCTTCATTATGAAGGGGGTATTCGTGCTTTTGTTGAGTTTCTTGATAAATCCAAAACACCGATCACAGCACCACCGATTGTTGTCACCAAAGAAGACACTGAGACAGGCATTACTGTTGAGGCTGCTATGGAATGGACAGACAGTTATCATGAAAACATGCTGTGTTTTACCAACAATATTCCTCAGCGCGATGGTGGTACACATCTAGCCGGTTTCCGCTCTGCACTCACACGAACCATCAATAAATATGTTGAGGGTTCTGGCTTGGCTAAAAAATCAAAAGTTGCCTTAATGGGTGACGATATGCGTGAGGGCTTAACCTGTGTTCTTTCCATCAAGATGCCAGATCCAAAATTCTCATCTCAAACCAAAGACAAGCTTGTCTCTTCTGAGGCACGCCCTGCCGTTGAAAGCATCATGAATGATGTGTTGGGGAGTTGGTTTGAAGAACACCCACAAGAAACAAAGCAAATCATTGGTAAAATCATCGAAGCCGCCAATGCTCGTGAAGCCGCCCGTAAAGCGCGTGATTTAACACGTCGTAAAGGCGCTCTTGATATGGCTTCTCTACCTGGAAAGCTTGCCGATTGTTCTGAGCGTGATCCATCTCTTTGTGAACTCTTCATCGTTGAGGGGGACTCAGCGGGTGGTTCAGCCAAACAAGCTCGTAACCGTAAGTCTCAAGCGATCTTACCCTTGCGTGGTAAGATCTTGAATGTTGAGCGCGCCCGTTTTGACAAAATGCTCTCTTCTGCTGAGATTGGAACCATGATCACAGCCTTGGGTACAGGGATCGGCAAAGAAGAATTTAATGTTGAGAAACTTCGCTATCACAAAGTCATCATCATGACCGATGCGGATGTGGATGGTAGTCATATTCGTACACTTCTTCTAACATTTTTCTATCGCCAAATGCCAGAATTGATCGAACGTGGACATCTTTATATTGCACAGCCCCCACTTTATAAAGTCAAACGTGGGCGTGGTGCCGAACAATACCTCAAAGATGATCGCGCACTTGAGGGCTTTATTTTGGACAATGCACTTGATGGTGCAAAACTGACATTGCACTCCAAAGAAGTGCGCACAGGTTCAGATCTAGAAATGGTTGTTCAGCAAGCAGGTGTCATGAAACGTCAAATTGAGGCTGTCAATCGTTTTGTCGGTCATCAAGATATTGTTGAACAATGTGCGATCGCTGGCGCGCTCGATGCCAATGTCAATTTGGACAAAGCAATTATTGATAGACTTGCACAGCGCATTAATACAGTTGCCATTGATACAGGTAATATTCCATGGGATGTGGGTGTTTCTGAAAATGGAGACCTTGTCTTTAAACGTATTGTTGCGGGCGTCCCAGAAGAGCGAATAATCAGTCGAGAACTGACAGAAATGGGTGAAGCCCGTAACCTCACACAACAGTTTGAGCGCCTTAACCGTCGTTACGAACAA
The DNA here is from genome assembly GCA_964231155.1 of Alphaproteobacteria bacterium. Lineage (GTDB taxonomy): Bacteria > Pseudomonadota > Alphaproteobacteria > Micavibrionales > SZUA-601 > CAXRKA01. Next base: position 19,690 of record CAXRKA010000040.1, read on the forward strand.
CGTGGCGTCATTGAAATGGACAGCATAGAGCCTGTTGAGATTGATGGCCCAATCCGCCTTTATGACACTGTCATTGACAGCGGCCGTAAAGGCATGAGTATTCAACGCTATAAGGGTCTCGGTGAAATGAACCCGGATCAATTGTGGGAGACAACCCTGGATCCCAATGCACGCTCTCTTATCCAAGTGCGTGTTGATATGGCTGATAAAGCCGATGAGATCTTCTCCACATTGATGGGTGATGTTGTTGAGCCACGCCGTGAGTTCATTCAAGACAATGCATTGGATGTCTCTAACTTAGATATTTAATCTCTAGAAAAATCTACAATGACACAGCCTAAAAAGACTAAAGCCATTGCAATCATTTATCAGAGTATTGACCCACCGAGTATCAACGGAGTAAGAAAACCAAAAAAAGAAAGTGGTTATAAAGATAGCGGTGCAGATATATCTTTTGCCCTTCAATCTACTGGACACAGGATTGTTACCCCGAAACCAAATCCGGACCCCATTAAAGATGATCATTGGGTTTTTCCAGATACTACACAAGGCATTCAATCAGCAATTGATAAAGGTGCCGATATTATATGGGCTAATACTGTTTTGTTCTCTGATCACCCTCTTCAAGATTTTATAGATCAAGGTATATCCATTATTGGGCAAGAACCCGAAATGGTGCAAATATTTGATGATAAATGGTTGACAAACCAATCTTTAAAAAAAGAAGGCTTACCTATCCCTATAAGGTGTTCTAATCACCAATAAAAATAATACAGATTATGAAGCCCTGAAGATTGATAAATTTTCTGAAGCAGAACTAACTAAAAAAGATATTACATTTCCAGTTGTTCTGAAACCTGTTCGCGGACGGGGAAGTCATGGCGTTGTTAAAACTAATAATTTTCTAGAATTAAAAAAAGAGATAAATAATATTTTATCGAAAACAGTTCAAATAGCTGGCCAAGATTATAAGAAATATGGGCAAGATTTTATAATCGAAGAATATTTAGACGGCAAAGAATATACTGTCTCAGTATTACCGCCAGGAATGTATAATATTGATGGACAGGAAAAATTGTTTAAAAAACATTGGGCCCTTCCTCTTATTGAACGATTTGACCATCGTAATGGTATAACCCCATATAGTGGGATAGTACCAGTCACCGAAAACAGTTATCTTGTGCCTCCAGACATATTAACACCTGAACTCACAGATCTGATAGAGGCCTGTGAAAAAGCGGCTAGCATACTGCAATGCAAAGGGCTTATTCGTATTGATGCTCGGGCTGGAAGTGATGGTAAGTGCAGACTTTTTGACATCAATATGAAGCCTAATATGACAGGTTGCGGCAGACCCAACAGAGACAATCAAAATAGTCTTACAGCTATAGCAGCAGAAAACATAAACTGGAATTACAATAGTCTAGTTCAAAATATTGCAAACCAAGAATGGAAACTCGATATCTAAGATCAGAGGATGAAACTTTTACAGCTGAATATTTGGGGTGGACGTTTGATGCATAACATCAAACAGGTCATTGAGCGCGAAAACCCAGATATTCTATGCCTTCAAGAAGTGTTCTCTTGTGCCTCAAAAGCCCCTTTCTTCTTTCCACGTGATAATCTTGAAGTTTTAAAAGCCGCTTTTCCAGATCACTTTGTTTCTTATGCGCCTACTTTTGATCTCCAAATCTTCGATGACACCTCCTATTTTGGGAATGCTGTTTTCTCACGTTTTCCGATCACAGAAGAAAATACTGTCTTTACACATCTCAATTACAAAGAGAATTTGGTTATTGGGCAAGACACAACCAATCGACGCAATGTCCAGCATGCCACTTTAGATATCTCAGGCACACCCATTCATATCCTCAATCATCATGGCTATCACGTCGCAGAGCATAAGAATGGCAATGCAGAAACAGATCAGCACATGAAAATAATATATGATTATGCGCAAAAGATTTCTGAGCCTATTCTGATTACGGGTGATTTTAATTTAAGTCCAGACAGTCAAAGCCTCAAAGATCTGAACAAAGACTATCGTAATCTTTGTATAGAACATAATATTCAAACCACACGCAATGCTCTCTCATCAAAGACTGAAACCTGTGATTATATTTTTGTCAACGACAGCATTCATGTTCAACACTTTGGAGTGCTGCCTGATGTGATCTCTGATCATGCGGCACTCGTTATTGAGTTTGATATTTAAAATGTTCTAACACCGCGCGCACCGAGCCGTGTTCATCCAACAATGTTTTGATCTCTGTCTCATCTCTCTCTGGATGCTGTTCTTTGATCATACCTATGGCACGATCAATCAATTTTGAATTGGACAGAGCCATATCAACCATGCGATGCCCTTGCACATGACCAAGCTGGATCATGGCGGTTGTTGAAATCATGTTTAAGATCATTTTTTGGGCAGTGCCTGATTTTAAACGTGTAGATCCGGTTAGAAACTCAGGGCCAACAACAGCCTCTATTGCATAATCAGCGATTGTTGAAAGAGGCGAATTCTCATTACAAACCACACAGCCTGTGAGCAAGCCATTGGCCTTTGCATCTCGTAATCCTCCAACCACATAAGGTGTCCGTCCCGATGCCGCAATCCCAACAACAGTATCTTTGGGTGTTGGGTTATAGGCTGAAATATCTTTCCATGCCAAGGTTTCATCATCCTCAGCGCCTTCAACCGCCACGCGTAAGGCACCATCACCACCGGCAATAAGACCAATCACCTTATCTGCTGAGACGCCAAAAGTTGGTGGACACTCTGATGCATCGAGCACACCCAAACGGCCCGATGTTCCTGCACCGATATAGAAAAGTCGTCCACCTTCACGCATATTTTCAACAAGCGCTTTCACAAAATCTTCAATCTTTGAACTTAAAGGTTGAAGTGTTGTGGCAACAGTTTGATCTTCCTTATTCATAGCCTCTAAAATATCGGAAACAGACATCTGATCAAGATGGCTATAATGAGAGTCAGCTTCAGTTGTTAAGGCTTTAAGATCTTCAGTCATAACCCACAGATTAAACGGTCAAATATAACAAATAATAAAGGTAGTTTATGACGCGCATATACAAAGCTCTTGGACTTATGTCCGGAACATCAATGGATGGAATTGATATCGCATTGATCGAGACAGATGGGCATAAACATATTGAGCATATTGACGCTGCGTTTTTTGCTTATGAAACTGAGTTCCAAGACCGCTTACGTTCTATCCTTGGGCGATCTGGGCGCGATGAAGATATGCGCTCTATCGAGGATGATTTAACCTCACTACACAGTGATGCCATACAGCACATTCTTTCTGAATGGCGTGTCCCATCAAACACAATTGATATTATTGGTTTTCATGGTCACACCATTTTTCATGATCCCGAGAATAATCTCACACTTCAAATTGGTGACGGTGAACGCTTGGCCAAAGAGCTTGGTATTGATGTTGTCTATGACTTTCGTCAGGCTGATATAAAGAATGGTGGTGAAGGTGCACCACTTGCCCCAATCTATCACTGGGCCGTCGGACAAAATCATAAATTCCCCAGCCACTCGGTTATTGTCAATATCGGCGGTGTGAGCAACATCACTTATCTTGCTGAACAGCCTGAACAACTCATTGCTTTTGACACAGGTCCTGGAAATGCATTGATTGATGATTGTATGCGTAAGAATTTTGACGAAGATTATGATGAGGATGGAGATATTGCCGCAGAAGGCACAATTGATCAGTCTCTGCTCACCGATATGATGACTGATACTTATTTTGATCGACCCACTCCAAAATCTTTAGACCGTGATCATTTTATATCTTATATGGAGCGCATAGAGCATCTTGACCCTTCTGATCAAATTGCGACACTAACAGCCTTGACCGTTCACTCCCTCGTGATATCACTGAATCATCTTCCAGAAACCCCATCCGGTTGGATTGTCACAGGTGGCGGACGACATAACACCACTATGATGCGTTGGCTAAAAGAATGGTCGGGTATGGCGGTCAAATCCATTGATGATTTTGATTTAGACGGTGATAGCGTTGAAGCTGAACTTTTTGGATATATCGCTGTCCGTCATTTGATCAATAAGCCCTCCTCTTTTCCGCGAACAACAGGTTGCCAAACACCAACCGTTGCAGGACAACTGATCAAGGTATAATAGGGGCACAATACACTTGCGTTTCATCGATGTTACGGCTAAAACTAGATTTGATCTTACATGCGGCTGTGGCGGAACTGGTAGACGCGCAGCGTTGAGGTCGCTGTGGACAATATAACGTCCGTGGAGGTTCAAGTCCTCTCAGCCGCACCATTTACTATCTCAACTCTTGACATCTTTAATGCCATTATTAATCAAGGACTTAACTCTATATCAGACGCTTGTGTTATTGGTAAAGTTTTATCAGATGCAGATTTTAAAGAAACAATGAGCAGAATATGCCCTGAAGATACTAAAAATATTCAAGAGAATATGTTGGAGATTTTTAGAAGCAGTAACTTCTGGCCTATTTGCCCAAGTTCTCTTGAATGTCATAGAGAGAAGGCGATAGATAATTTATTCGCACTCTCCTGTTAATCGTATTAACTATGCCACCTAAAACGCATTTCCTTCATTAATTTGCACTGAAGAAATATTTATAGATTTTCTTTACGCGTTTTCAGTACTCTTGAATCCTACAATTTTCTTGATCAATTGAGGAGCCGTGCTGTGGCGAAAAAGACCAAAACAACATCCAGCAAAAAAGACCATAAGCTGCGCAGTGATGCGTTGCATTACCACAAGTACCCAACGCCTGGTAAAATTGCCATACAGGCCACCAAAGACATGTCTAATCAGCGTGACTTAGCCCTTGCATATTCACCGGGTGTCGCTGTTCCCTGTGAAGAGATAGCTTCTGATCCCTCAAAAGCACGCGATTATACATCTCGAGGAAACTTGGTGGCTGTAATTTCCAACGGAACAGCCGTCCTTGGTTTGGGTAATATAGGCGCGCTTGCTTCAAAACCTGTGATGGAAGGGAAAGCTGTCCTCTTTAAGAAGTTTGCCCATATTGATTCTATTGATATTGAGATTGACGAAGAAAACGTTGATGCCGTTGTTGAAACCATTGCACGACTTGAACCGAGCTTTGGTGGTATTAACCTTGAAGATTTTAAAGCCCCTGAATGTTTTGAGATTGAACAACGCCTCAAAGAGCGCATGAATATTCCCGTGTTCCATGATGACCAACATGGAACAGCTATTATTGTCGGCGCTACTGTATTGAACTGGGCCAAGCTGACCAAACGTAAGCTTAAAGACATTAAAGTTGTCACATCTGGTGCAGGTGCATCAGCGATTTCATGTTTAAATATTTTGGTCAAACTGGGTGTACGGAAAAACAATATCATTGCCACGGATTCAAAAGGCGTCATTGATAAAAGTCGAAAAAACCTTGAGAAACAACGCGCCGAATTTGCCATTAAAGAGGATAAAAAGAAAAAAGAACTCAAAGATGTTCTCAAAGGTGCTGATGTTTTCTTAGGGCTTTCTGTTGGGGGTATCTTTGATGAAAAATGGCTCAAGAAACTCAATAAAAATCCATTGATGCTCACTCTGGCCAACCCAACACCAGAAATTTTACCAGAGATCACTGAAAAACATCGCCCTGATGCCTATATAGCCACTGGACGCTCGGATTACGCCAATCAGGTGAACAATGTCTTGTGTTTCCCATTTATTTTTCGCGGTGCGTTGGATGTTGGCGCTACAGAGATTAATGAAGATGTTAAGCTGGCTTGCGTGAAGGCCATCTCTGAAATTGCACAGATGGAACCCGATGAGACCGTTCTTTCTGCCTATCCTGGCGAAGATCTTGAATTTGGCAAGAACTATCTTATTCCCAAACCATTTGACCCACGTTTGATGGTACATATACCGATTGCCGTCGCTAAGGCTGCCATGGAATGTAAAATTGCAGAGCGCCCTGTTAAAGATTTTGATGCTTATGAGCAAGAGCTCCGCAACTATGTGAATCACACTAATCTGGTGATGCAGCCCGTCTATAGTTTGGCTAAAAAACAAAAGCATAAAATTATTTATTCTGATGCTGAAGAGTATCATATTTTACAAGCCGCACAGATTGTCCTTGATGAAGGTATTGCAGAGCCTGTTATGGTTGGCCGTCGTTCTGTAATTGAAAAACGCATTGAGAAACTGGGTCTACGTATTCAACCCGATAAAGATTTTGAAATTGTTGATCCAGAAAACGACAAGCGTTACCATGATTACTGGACGAGCTATCATAAAATTATGGAACGCAGCGGTGTAACCCCCGCTGGTGCTAAAACTGTTGTTAGAACAAATACCGCCGTGATTGGTGCTCTGCTTCTTCATAAGAATGAGGGTGATGCACTTATCTGTGGACCGACGGGTTCCTATGGTTTTAATCTTCGCCACATCTCCAACATCATCCCCTTGAAAGATGATGTGGCAAAACCTGCTTCCATGAACCTGCTGCTCTTGAATAAGGGGAACTATTTCATTTGTGATACTTATGTGAACCCACAGCCCTGCCCATCAGAAATCGCTGAAATGACCATTATGGCAGCCGAAGAAATTGCACTTTTTGGTATTAAACCCAAAGCCGCCCTCTTATCGCATTCGTCTTTCGGTTCTCACTATGATGAGGGCGCAGAAAAGATGAAAGAAGCACGTGAAATATTAAGTCGTATAGCACCGGATCTTGAGGTAGATGGGGAGATGCACGGTGATGCTGCAGTCGACCCTGCCATAAGAGATATTGTTTTCCCAAACTCAACACTTGAAGGTGTGGCCAATCTTTTGGTGATGCCATCACAAGAATCAGCAAATATCGCTTATAACCTGATTAAATCTTTGGGTGATGGTGTTTCTGTGGGCCCTGTTTTAATGGGTTTTGAGAAACCTGTACATATTCTTACGCCATCAATTGGCACACGCGGCGTTGTCAATCTGTCTGCGGTCGCCATGGCGCGCGTTCAAGACGCTATCGATAATGGGAAGAGCAAAAAACGCTTGCCGTTTTAAGCGATTGTTGGATCAAGTACCGAGCTTAAATCTGTGGTTTCACAGGTCAGTTGAGCCGTGAGTTCTTCAGCAGTAATACGGAGCTTATCTGGCCCCGCTTGACAGCCAGGGTAAGACACATAAAAATATGCACCACCCAAATCAAATCCACTCTGATTCACCATAGATGGATCTAAGATATCAACCATATTACCCCCGAAATCTCTGCCCTTACGAGATATTTTTCCGTCGCAATCTTTATGTGACCAGCCAAGTTTGTCTGTTTCTGGATCATAATCTAAACGATAGAAATGATATCCAGGATCGCCATAGGCAACATTATAGACAAGATAAATAGGATAGTAGCCATCAAGGATGTCAATTGTATTGCTTTCAATATAAATACAACCATCCGATTCTAATGCTTGAATGAAATGATAAAGTCCATTACTCGGGTCTTTTTCAATCATTTGAATTAATTCAATACCTGACTTATAGCCGGGTGCAAGTTCTTCTGTCCATTCACAATGATAAGGATCATTAAAGGCATAAGCATAGCAATTATTGTAACGTACAACGAAGGGATCATTCCAAAGTGTTGGATTGTATTGTGGCAATTGTTCTGGGTGATAACCCTCACCCACTAATTTTTTTTGTGCAAAAGACATATTCAAATTATAAACGGTAAAATAACTATGTCAATTAAATACCATCTTTGTTTTCAGAGAATATTAAAGCACCCGCCTTACTCTCGAGCTCATGACAACTGCCGTACAACATAATTCTG
>CAXRKA010000041.1:0-4838 GCA_964231155.1 Alphaproteobacteria bacterium
TTTGTTCTTTTTTAAGAAATTTGCCAATTTTGGGCAATTATTCGGCGACCATACCTTTAAGTTGCGCTTCACGAGCCGCACGCAGACGCTCAAAATCGTCCCCTGCATGATAACTTGAACGAGTCATCGGCGATGAAGAAACCATCAAGAATCCTTTACCACGTGCAATCTTTTCATATTGAGCAAACTCCTCAGGTGTCACGAAGCGTTCAACGGGGGCATGTTTCGGTGTTGGTTGTAAGTATTGTCCAATGGTCAAGAAATCGACATCAGCCGCACGCATATCATCCATGACCTGCTTAACTTCTTCTTTTGTCTCACCCAAACCAACCATAATACCTGATTTTGTAAAGACAGACGGATCCACCTCTTTGACACGCTGTAATAAACGCAATGAAGCAAAATAACGTGAACCAGGGCGTATTGTTGGATAAAGCCGCGGGACAGTTTCAAGGTTGTGGTTAAAAACATCTGGATGGGCACGTGCCACACGCTCAATGGAGGCTTCTTTACGACGAAAATCAGGCGTCAGAATTTCAATTGTTGTATCGGGCGCCATATCACGAATACGCTCAATGGTTTTTACAAAGTGATCCGCGCCACCGTCTTCAATATCATCACGGTCCACAGATGTAATTACAACGTGCTTTAATCCCAGCTCCATAACAGCCACAGCAACACGTTGTGGCTCAAAAGGATCGAGATCCTCAGGTTTACCTGTCGCAATGTTACAAAAAGAACACGCGCGTGTGCATGTATCTCCCATAATCATCATTGTGGCATGCTGTTTTGTCCAACATTCTCCAATATTTGGACAAGCCGCCTCCTCACATACTGTTGTTAAACCAAGGCGACTCAGAATTTCTTTTGTATCTTTATAGCCCTCAGAGGTCGGAGATTTCGCACGAATCCAGGATGGCTTCTTACGCTGAACTGGATTGTCCGGCCTATGTGCCTTCTCAGGATGGCGCTGTTTTCCACGCTTAACTGTATCTGTTTCATTCATGTCATAGAGGATAGCGCAGATCGACCAAAAAGCAAGATTTTTAGACCCTTGACTATGCTGCACCCGCACATGACTTGTCTTGGATATGTAACGTTCTATTTCAATAATGCGAATAGAGTTTTATGGGCAAAGATGACATCAAACATATTCTAACACCTATACTTCTCTTCGTAGCCGTAGTTGGCTTCATCGCAATGATGTTACATTCAAGAGGAATTATCAATATGTCATACGCATTAGACGAAACCGTAACAACAAAAACCTACCCCGTGCATAAAACAGACGAGGAATGGAAAGCCTTACTCACAGAAGAACAATACCGTGTTCTCCGTAAGTCAGGCACCGAGCCACCACAATGCTCACCACTGCTCGAAGAACATCGTGAAGGTGTTTATGTATGTGCCGGTTGTCAGCAAGAGCTGTTTTCCAGTCAAAACAAATACCATAGTGGCACAGGCTGGCCAAGCTTCTACACCCCCATTCATCACCATGCCATTGAAGAGCATGATGATTACTCTTTAGGCGTACCGCGCACAGAGATCGTTTGTACGCAATGTGGCGGACATCTTGGCCATGTTTTTGAAGATGGGCCACAGCCGACAGGTCTCCGTTATTGTGTGAATGGTGCGGCCCTTGTTTTTGAGCCCAACCCTGGACAAGAACATTTGCCTTCCACACCGATCCCACAAGAGTAATTTTAGAATTTATATTTTAGAAACAAAAAAGCGCCCAATAACGGCGCTTTTTTTATTGTGATAAAATATACCAATTATCTAGGTAAAGTAGCAACGTCTACTGACCATAACGAATAATTCCTAGGGGCGTGATTTTGCCACCTACAGTTCTAGAACTATATTCAGTTTCTGGATCAACAAGAGCACCAATCCCTGGCAAGTGTTGAAGCATAGGTTTAAATGATGTCATAATATCATCATGATTTTGCACCAAATCCTCAGATTTTGTACTGCCAGGTTTCATAGAAAAAACCAATTCACCTAGCAATTGGCGCTGTCGATCAAGACATTCATTTAAAATGTGTTTTGATGTCACTCTTAGATTTTCTTTGAAAAGCAGGATATTTTCATCATCGCTCTCTAAGCTGTCAGCAACTTTACGAACAGCCATGGCCCTATGCAAAACTTTTTGTTCTAGCTGATGTTGTTCATATACTTCAGTTGGACTAAGCGTGCATGCTTGTGGTAACTGTGGAAGCTTGTCTTCTTTCGCAATCTTATCAGCTAAAGAGACAAAATATTCACGTTCTTCTGTTGAAAGTTCAATAAACTATTCAATGTTAGACAAATCGAAGTTAAAGGTTTCACCCAAAACCCTTAATACAAACTTTTTTACTGTAAAATCATCTTGTAACAGTAGGTAATAACCATTTCTTTGGACCTCTAAACCTTCACCTTCTAACATAGAATCTCCACATAAGTATGTTTGAATATAAAAAGAATATATAAAGCGCCCCAGAATATGTCAAAGATAAAAGGAATATTTTTTCAGAAGCGCTCAAAGCGCTTAGTATTATGTTAAATACTCATATGATACAACATATGTGGGTGGAAATTTGAATAAAATTTTATATAAATAATAACTAAAAGCCATTATAATTGTAAAATGGATAAGACGTATCTTGATCTCGATTATACCAAGCAATACCTGACATTTTCAGGGAAATGCTCCATTATGGCTGAAGGCAATGGCCGGCCACATGAATTCGCCTATACAGTGTACAAAGCCATTATATTGAAGGACTTCCCTACGCTGCGTGATGAAGATATATCCATTAAGTTTTTAACGGCTCAAAGTGACCACACAAAATGTGTATTTACCTTTTCTCCAGACAGAAAAGTACCTGACAGCTACGAGCCATTTGATGATCACCCAGAGAGCTTAAGTCTTATGGGTTAAGTGTATTGATTAGGCTTCGTCCTGATCGGGATCAGCGTCATCCGCTAGATCCAGTTCTGCTTGTGTGTCTTCATCTTTATTGAAGTTTCTCAAGAACTCAGGCGGCTCTACAGTCAAAAACCCACTGTCTTTCAACTCTTTGAGGTTCGGCAGATCTCGAATATTTTCCAGAGAGAAATAATCAAGAAAATGCTCTGTTGTTTTCCATGTGACGGGGCGCCCTGGTGTTTCACGACGCCGTCCTGGTTGGATGAGATTCTCTTCTAAAAGGATGTCCAACGTCGATTTACTCACCGTTACACCACGAATTTGTTCAATTTCAGCCTTTGTCACAGGCTGATGATAAGCGATAATAGCCAACATCTCCGTCGCTGCTTTAGATAAAGGTTTATTGACGACTTGCGTGATTTCTAACTTATCCGCTAAATCAGGTGCTGTACGAAAGCCCCAAGCTGTACCACGGTGAACAAGCTGTACACCCGCGTTATCATATTTCTCTTCAAGTTGCTCCAACAACCCTTGAATATCCGTTCCTGCCTTAAAAAACGGCAATAAATCATCAATCTTTAATAGGTCTGGAGAGGAAAATAAAATGGCTTCAAGCAAACGCAGGGCGTCAAAATCATCTTGTACCGTGATTTCATTCTCTGTTGTGTCTTGTTTTTGTGCAGGCTCTGTCATAATAGTGCTATCTTACCCCGATTATTATTCATTATCCATGATCTTACGCGCATAAATTGGTCCAAACAGCTCATCCTGCTTAAGATCAATGCGGCCTTGCTTAGCAAGCTCTAGAAACGCCCCAAATGTCGATGCAACAGCTGATTTACGCATAATAAAATCTTTCAACTCTTCAAGTGGCAAAAGATCGTCCATAGCCACCCAATCGTGTGCTAAACCCAACATTGTTCCAAGGCGTTGAATAGCCTCTTCAATCTTGAAAATACGTGGTCGTTCCGGTGGCGCGTAATCACTCGAGCCCTGCTGAGCATGAAGTCGACCGTAGGTTGTAAGCAAATCATGGAGTTTTAAGTCAAACTCATACTGTCGCTTAATACGTATACCTTGACCACGGCCACGTGAATAGATGTCCTGGTTCAGGATAGAGCGCTTAAATAAAACTTGTCCGGCATTACGCATTGCTTCAAGACGCTTTAATTGAAACACCAAAAGCTGTGCCATATATTCAGATGACTGCTCTTCTTCATCTTCATCATCCGGGATAAGAAGCTTAGATTTAAGGTAAGTCAGCCACGCAGCCATGACCAAATAATCAGCCGCCACTTCTAATTCTAAAGCCTGAACTTCTTTGATATATGAAAGATACTGATCGGCCAGTGCCACAACAGAGATCTGCATAAGATCCACTTTCTGCTTTTGAGCAAGCTCTAGCAGAAGGTCAATAGGCCCACCAAAACCATCAAGATCCAAAAACAGCTTCGCATTGTCATGATGGTCCACATCATGATGGAGCTGTTCCTCATCCGTCATTTCAATATCATTCATCATGTAAATTCAAAAACCGCCTTATTTGACAAGGCAAGAACCACCCTTGTCCTTAATACCATCGCAGAGACTGCGTGCCTCAGATTTAGATAAATTCGAAGCATTTAAACGATAGTAAATACCCTTTTCTCCCAGGTCTGCTTTAATAATGCGGAACTCAACCGTATCTAGGAGTGGTGAATACTGCTTAACAAAACGATTCCATGCGGCTTCTGCTTGTGGCTCAGAACGAAATGCGGCCAATTGAACCAAAGCATCACCACCCTGCTGAGCTTTAGCTTCGACCACTGGCTCTGGTGTCTTCTCTTCAGCCTTCACTGCAGGCTTAGCTTCTTCAGGGGCCTTTGTTTCAACCTTAGCCACCTCAGGCTCTTTTGTCTTTTCCGCTTCAATATCATCCACGGCCTTCAGA
>CAXRKA010000042.1:0-7883 GCA_964231155.1 Alphaproteobacteria bacterium
AAATTAAATGTCGCATAAAAACGGCGCGATCCACCCCAGATACCGATGATAAGAAACATAGGGATCAATATGCCCTCAAAGAAAATATAGAAGAGCACGGCATCCAATGCGGCAAACATACCAATCATAAAGGACTCAAGAACCAAGAAAGCGATCATATATTCGCGGACACGTTTTTGAATGCTATGCCAGCTCGCCATAATACAAATCGGCACTAAGAACGTCGAGAGCAAGATAAAGAGCATAGATATGCCATCCACGCCCACATGGTAAGAGATGTTCAAGGATTTAATCCAAGGCACTTGTTCAACAAACTGAAACGCCTCTCCACCAGGGTCATAGGCCATCCACAAATGCAAAGACGCAATAAAGGTCACAAAAGATGTCCATAAAGCAACATTCTTCGAATTACGATCAACACGCTCTTGATCTTCACCTTGGATAAAAGCCATGAGTAACGCGCCTAAAAGCGGTAAAATAATCAGCGCTGATAAAATTGGAATATTGAGTATTGCGTCTACCATAAGCCTATCCCCGCAACATCCTTATTCTTGATAAACAAAATTGTCAAGATCACAACAAAACCAACCAGCATAGCAATCACGTAACGGAAAATATAACCTGACTGAAAAGCACTCAAAGATTTTGCGGCTTTGACCACTTTTTTCGATACACCATCAGGACCAAAACCATCAATCACATAACGGTCACCCCATTGAGAGAAGAAAGCACCGATCACCATACTTGATCGGACAAATAACCAATCATAGAACTCATCAAAGAACCATTTTCTATTGGATAGAATGTATAAAGGTCTCAAACGCGTAGCCAATGTCTCAGGTAAACCCTTTGTCCAATTATACATCAAATAAGCCAAGCCTATACCGATTGTACCAACAGCCAATGGCAAGAAGATCACCCACCCCGGAACGTGATGTGCTTTATCAATAACAGCATAGCCAATCTCAGCCAAAGTACCATTCCAGAAATCTGTGTAATAATGCCCAACGAAATACTCATAGCCCCATGCCCCACTGAATACAGCACCCAAGGCTAAAGCAAACATGGGGACATTCATGATCAGGCCACTTTCATGCGCTTTCTCAAATACTTTCTTGGTCATACGTGGTTTGCCATGGAAAGTCATCAGCAACAAACGCCATGAGTAAAAAGCTGTCATAAAGGCTGCAGCGATACCACACCAGAAAGCAAAACTCCCAATACCTGTATGAACCGCATAAGCCGCTTCAAGAATAATATCTTTTGAATAGTAGCCTGCAAAGATTGGGATCCCTGCAAGAGCCAAAGAGCCAACCCACATATAGGCATAAGTCACAGGGAGCTTTTTCCACAAACCACCCATGTTTCTGAGATCTTGTTCATCATGCAGCGCATGAATTACAGAGCCTGCGCCAAGGAACAACAAAGCCTTGAAGAACGCATGTGTAAAGAGATGGAACAAAGCTGCACCATAAGCTGAAACACCAAGCGCAAAGAACATATAGCCCAGCTGGCTCATCGTGGAATAAGCAATAACACGCTTAATATCATTCTGTGTCAGTGCAATCGTTGCCGCCAAGAGTGCCGTTAGTGCACCGATCACTGTAATGAATGATAAAGCAAACGGTGATGTTTCAAACAATGGTGATAAACGTGCCACCATAAAGACACCTGCTGTGACCATTGTTGCTGCGTGAATAAGTGCAGAAACAGGTGTCGGGCCTTCCATCGCATCGGGCAACCATGTGTGCAAACCAAGCTGTGCTGATTTACCCATAGCGCCCATAAATAAAAGTAAGCAGGTCACTGTCAACGCATGAACATCATAGCCAAATAAAGACCAAGTTAGAGCTGCAATACTCGTATTATCCAATTGAGCAAAAATATCGTCAAATCCAACGGTACCGAAAAGAAGAAAGACACCCATAATCCCTAAGGCATAACCAAAATCCCCTACACGGTTGACCAGGAATGCTTTCATCGCTGCTGAATTGGCACTGTCTTTCTGGTTCCAAAAACCAATGAGAAGATAGGAAGCAACACCAACCCCTTCCCAGCCAAAGAACATTTGTATCAAGTTATCACTAGAAACCAACATCAACATAGCAAAAGTAAAGAGAGACAAATAGCTCATAAACCTTGCTTTTGCTGGATCATGTGACATATAGCCCACTGAATACAGGTGCACAACGGACGAGACGACCGTCACCACAACAAACATCATCACGGATAAAGTATCAATACGCAAAGACCAATTGGCAATGAAGTCCCCCGAGACGATCCACGGCAAAAGAAAAACTGTTTCTGACAGGCCACCACTCAAGAGTGCGCCAAAAAGACGAAGTGACAAAAATGCAGATATCAAAATTGACAGGCATGTGACAAACTGTGCACCCTTGTCACCCAATATATGGCGCCCAAATCCTGCAACAATCGCTGCAATCATGGGTAAAAAGACAATATATGCTGCACTCGATGCCATCACTATCCTTTCAACTCGCTCACTGTATCTATCTCAATATTGCCACGAGAACGGAAATATGTGACCAAAATTGACAAACCAATCGCACTCTCAGCCGCCGCGATGGTCAAAATAAAGATACTAAAGATTTGCCCCGTCATATCACCCAGGTAAGAGGAGAACGCGACCATATTGATATTCACCGATAAAAGTATCAGTTCAATGGCCAACAAAATAACAATCATATTACGGCGGTTAAAGAAGATGCCGAATACACCAATCGCAAAGATAATGGCAGATAAAACAAGATAATGTGAAATACCAATATTAAACATTAGACATTCACCCCTTCACCGCTTTTGGGTTGTTCAAGTGTAACCACCTCGGAAATATCCATATCACGCTGGCGATTAATATCCTGACGGTGAACGCCACTACGACGACGCAATGTCAAAGTGATGGCGCCAATCATCGCCACGAGCAGTATCAAGCCAGAGATTTGGAAAAGATAGACATAGTCTGTATATAAAAGCAGACCAATCGCTTGAGCATTTGACACGCCCTCTGGCACAGGATTTTTTATAAACTCTTGCGCGAGTGTATCCTGAGAAGAGCCCCAAAACACAACAGCCATCTCAAGCACCATAATCCCGGCTATCGCAGAACCAAAAGGAAAATAACGCATCCAGTCTGTACGGTTTTTGACCACAGAGACATCCAGCATCATCACAACAAATAAGAAAAGAACAGCCACTGCACCGACATAAACAATCAACAACATCATGGCTAAAAACTCTGCCCCTAAAAGAACAAAGAGCCCTGCTGTATTAAAGAAAGCAAAGATCAACCATAAAACACCATGCACCGTATTGCGCGTAAAGACTACAGCCATTGCTGAAGCAATCAACACCAAAGAAAACATGTAAAAGATTAGACCACTGATCATCTGTATGGCGCATCCTTCGCTAAATTGGCTTGAATTTGCGCTTCCCAACGATCACCATTATCAAGAAGCTTTTGCTTATCGTAGTAAAGCTCTTCGCGTGTTTCTGTTGAAAACTCAAAATTAGGCCCTTCAACAATCGCATCCACAGGACAAGCCTCCTCACAGAGACCACAATAAATACATTTCGTCATATCAATGTCATAGCGTGTTGTTCGTCGTGAACCATCTTCACGCTCTTCCGCCTCAATCGTAATGGCTTGCGCTGGACATATTGCCTCACACAGTTTACAGGCGATGCAACGCTCTTCACCATTGGGGTAACGTCTTAAAGCGTGTTCGCCACGAAAGCGTGGAGAGATCATCCCTTTTTCATGTGGATAATTGATTGTTGCGCGCGGCCTAAACATATAGCTCAACGTCAAAGCAAAGCCTTGAACAATCTCCCACAATAAAAAGCGACGCAAAAATTTAAACATAAAGAACCCTTACGATGGAATATGCCCTGTGTATACAAGCAGACCAGCTACAAAGACAAAGTAAACAAGCGAGAACGGTAAAAAGACCTTCCATCCCATTCTCATCAGCTGATCATAACGAAAACGAGGCAAAGTTGCACGTGCCCAAACAAAAATAAACAGGATCAAACAAATCTTAGCAATAAACCACAATGGTGCCGGCACCCAATTCCACAGCGCCCACTCAATGCCAAATGGCGGAAACCAACCGCCAAGAAATAAAATCACACCAATGGCTGACATCAAAATCATATTCGCGTATTCACCTAAAAAGAACAAAGCAAAGGTCATCGCCGAATATTCCACGTTAAAACCACCTGCCAATTCTGACTCCCCTTCTGGCAAATCAAATGGCGCACGGTTGGTTTCAGCCAAAGCAGAAATAACATAAACAACAAACATCGGAAAAAGAACAATCCATGACCACCATGGCCTTGGCGCTGTAATAATCTCAGTGAGGTTAAACGAGCCTGCAAAAAGCACCGCTGTTAAAATGACCATACCCAAAGACACCTCATAAGACACCATTTGAGCGGCTGAACGCAGACCACCCAGAAAAGCATAACGTGAGTTAGACGCCCAGCCTGCCAGCAAAACGCCATACACTCCAAGTGAAGAAACAGCGAAAAGATACATCAAACCGACATTTACGTCAGACAAGACCCAGCCTGGTGCTATAGGGATCACGGCTCAAGCAATCAGTGCCAAAACAAATGTTAATATGGGTGCTAAAAGGAAAATGCCACGATTGGCTGCCGAAGGAATAATCACTTCTTTACCAAGGAGTTTTAAACCATCTGCCAATGGCTGTAGCAACCCATACGGCCCCACAGTGATTGGCCCTTGTCTAAGTTGCATAGAAGCCATAATTTTACGCTCAGCATAAGTTAAATAGGCCACAGCAAGAAGCAATGGCGCTGTAATAGCCAAGATAGACAAAACAGTAAAAAATAGATATTCTAGTATGGGTTCGAACATAGTGACATTGCTGTATTTTTATTATAGCTAAACAATAGATGACCAATTCTTTTTATTTCACTAAGCTAATCTTGACATAAAGCACAAACAGTGTAGAATTTCTAGATCAAACAAAAGGTAAGATCATGAGCAAATGGGATAACTTCAGAAATAAAGCTGGCGGAATAGCCGGAAAGTTTTATCTCACTGGCACCTGCGGCCTAATGGTTAAAAGTTTTACTGAGAATTGGAATGATTTATCTGGCATGATTCAATCGAAATCCATTTTAGATACGCTTTCCTTCCCCGTATTTCTTGCTTCCTCTAGCATCATGGCCAAATACGGTAATCAACACATAGGAAAAGCTATTGCCTTTTCATTATCAACACTTGGCAAAGGCATGATTATGACTCGTCTGGCCATTGATGACGCTTGGGGAAGCTTTGCGATGATTGGTGCTGACACCGCTTTCACAGTCACATCTGCTGCACAAAGCTATATTAGGCATTTTAAAGGCAATAAAAATGCTATTACTGAGGATAAAGTCGAAGAACAGCCACTTGCAAAAACATTGAGTAAAATTGAAAAGTTCCGGGAAGACTTAAAAGATGTGACAAAGGATTACCCGAATATGCCAACCCTCGGCCCAATGGCTCTTCTTCAAGCGATTACATTGGGTGTTATGATTTCTGAAGCACAGTTTTTATATGCTAGCCTTACAACCCTTAACTTACTTGGAAGCATGCTGACCGCTATATCAAAACAGCACAATAAACCCAAAGCTATACCTGAACCGCAATAAGTTATTCAGCGACTTGTTTGTAATCTTCTGCGCCTTGAACAAAGGCTGCTGTACACTGAGACATGACATGTGAAGCACGCGTAATGACACAGGTCTTGTAGTAATTTTCAGTAGGATTGGGAAACTTTGTTGTCTGACATGGACCGGATTTACCAATTTTTGCCAAACTTTGTGGCGACACCCTATTGATATGCTCAAAGATTGGATTGATCTCAACCATGCGCTGATGCACTTGGTAAAGATTATCATAGGGCAATGTGCATTCTAAACGATCAGACAGAGCACGGATCACCGTCCAGCCCTCTTTGGCTTGACCTAGAGGGAACATCGCTTGACGCGTACGTTGAGGGCGACCTTCTGTGTTCACATAGGTCGCATTCTTTTCTGTATAGGCCGCTGTAGGTAAAATAATATCAGCCACAGACGCACCACGATCACCATGATGACCTTGGTAAATGACAACTGTATCACCCAAATCTTTCTTAATGAGCTCGTGATGATCAACACCGATCAACCATAATGCTCTAAGCTTTCCACTTTTTGCCATTTTAAGAATGTCATTCGTTGCCTTGCCTCCGTGAGCTGGGATAAAACCGAGATCAAGAGCCCCCGTAATGGCCGCATTGGATTGTATAACATTATAACCATTCCAGTCTTTTGCTATGGCATCATACTTCTTGGCCACTTCATAAGTAAGCGCCTGTAAAGCTTTGGCATCTTTGCGCTTAAAGAGTGATGCTGAGATAATAAGAGCTGGCTTTTCAGCGTCTTTAAGAACTTTAGCAAAAGCCCCCTTGCCTTTAGCTAAATCCTCTAAAGCTTTTACATTATCGCCCAAATGATCATAATTATATGTGAGATCAACGGCAGCACCAATCAAACCAATTGGCGTTTGACGCTCATAAAAACACTTACGAATACGCGCATTGACCAATGTTGCCTCGTGACGTGGATTTGTGCCCACAAGAAGAATGGCATCAGCCTCTTCCAAACCTTCAATAGATGTATTCATGATATAGCCAGAGCGCTGTGATATATCATAATCTGCACCATCAAAACGCCCATCGCGGTGATGGATACCCAATGCATCTGTGATATCTTTTAAGGCCGTGATGGTTTCACAATCCACCATATCGCCCGTTAAAACAGCTACCTCAGATTCATGACCACGGATCACCTCAGTGACAGCGCTTAGAGCATCATCCCAATCACAGACCTCAAGTTGTCCTTCTTCATTACGAACATAAGGACGATCAAGGCGGTTATTCTTTAAACCATCATAGGCAAAACGTGTTTTATCAGATATCCACTCTTCATTTATTGCTTCATTGAGACACGGGACAACACGCATTACCTCAGCATTTGAGCGCGTATCGACACGGATATTTGAGCCCACGCCATCAAGCACATCAATGGTTTCTGTTTTTCTCAATTCCCACGGACGGGCTTTAAAAGCATACGGCTTTGATGTCAAAGCACCCACAGGACAAATATCAATCATATTTCCAGAAAGCTCAGATGTGGTAAACGCTTCAACAAAGGTTCCCACTTCTGTTTCTTCCCCGCGGCCCAATAATCCCAATTCCGTCATGCCGCCAATCTGCTCACCAAAACGGATACAACGCGTACAATGAATACAACGTGTCATTACTGTTTTTACCAGTGGTCCTAAATCCTTGTCTTTGACTGCACGCTTGTTTTCCTGAAAACGAGAACGATCAAAACCATAAGCCATGGCCTGATCTTGCAGATCACACTCTCCCCCTTGGTCACAAATCGGACAATCCAGGGGGTGGTTGATCAGTAGAAATTCCATCACACCTTTACGTGCCTTATGGACAAGATCTGTATTGGTTTTAATCACCATGCCATCAATAACAGGCAAAGCACAGCTTGGTACAGGCTTGGGCGCACCCTCTTGCTCAACCAAACACATACGACAATTGGCCGGAACGGATAATTTATCGTGATAACAGAAACGTGGAATTTCAATACCTATGGTTTCACAGGCCTGTAAAACAGACATTCCTGATTCGACTTCAACGTCCTGACCATTGATTGTAAGTTTTGGCATTGTGTTCCTTATATCCTTACTAAGTTAAACTCTCTCATTAGGCCCTGGCGCGTTTTTTTCCAGACGCTGCAAGAGTTTTCTTATAATCCAATATACGCTGTTCAAGCTCGGGCCTAAAGTGTCGAAT
>CAXRKA010000043.1:0-2507 GCA_964231155.1 Alphaproteobacteria bacterium
AATGATGGCATAGACGCCAGCAGCATCTGGGAAGGTGTTGGTTTCGATCAGTTTTAGAATAAATGTGAGAAGGATCAACGACATAATTTCAGCAAAAAAGGCGGCAGAGACCATGACTTTGACAAATTCTTTTTTCATCAAATTGAGATCAAACAAGGATTTGATGAGTATAGGTACGGCGGTAATACTGGTTACAATGGCAATGAGGAAGGTATAAACAGTTTTGTTTTCAAGGCTATCAGGGATAAAGAAGTGCCCCAAGACCCCTGAGAACACAACAGCAGAAAGAATAGCAAAGAAGGCAATCAGGACACCACGATGGCTAGCTTTGAGGAGCTCTTTGGCATTGAGCTCCATGCCTGCCAGGAGCATCAAGAAGAAAATTCCGAACTCTTTAAACGCGTGAAAAACATCGTTATGTTCAAGATCCGATAATATTGGGAAATACTCTGGGAAGTTCGACACAGCGGCACCCAAAAGAACACCAGAAATCAGTTCTCCAACAAGAACAGTTTGACCAAGACGTGTGGCTAGCTCTCCGAAGATCCGTGTGATCAACAGAATAATAAATGTAAAATAGAGGATTTCGGTCATGATAGTACCTTTGATTGTGTGAGGGTACTATACGTTGTTCCATGATCGATTGAAAGGGTGGAAATATAAAGCGTTAGTTATAGTTGAAGGTTTTCAAGTTGTTCCAATGCATCGGCATCAATGCCATAACGATCAAACAGCTCTTGTTTCTCTTCAACATTGGGATGAGTGCCAGAACCATGCAATAAAATCTCGCCCCAATCGGCAATGTCAAAATTGCCTTGTGCTCTGATCTTTAAATAGGGCTCAAATTTTTCTTGAGGTACGGCTATATATGCCCAGAATTCTGTGTCATCGTCTTTGGTTCCTGAAAGGAGTGTCACAACACGTGCGGTCTCCATCATATCTTCAAAAACGGCGCCAATGGCCATGAGCTCTTTTAGAAAATTCTCATCATCACGCATGATGTCACCTTATTATTGAGGTTGTAAACTTGGGGTTGGACGACGTGGTTGTGATGATGCACCAAGATGTCTTAAGAAACCTGGTAAATAATGACGCCAATGCAATGGATTTTGAGCTGCTGAAAAATTGGCTTGTGTTTCAGGCGGTTCTTCTAGCCATTGTTGTGGGTTTTTAGAATGTTGTAGATCTTGTCTATGCTGTACACGCTGCTTGCGATTTTTACTCTGGTCATTACGATCTTTAGAAAATCGCCCAGCACCGTAAACAAAGATACCACCACCCAGCATTTCGCCAGCACCAATCCACAATGAATCATACTGCTCTACACCGAGTATATCTTTCATGCCTTCGGATAGGGCATCAGGGTGAAAGTTAAAAATTCCAGATACCATTTGTGACACGCCACGTAAAAGCATCAGTACTCCGCCAAGATTCTCTGCTCTATACCAGCGCGTCACCTTTTTTTCTTGTTTACCTGAGGCACTATTGATCTTGCGAAGATATTTTTTTGTGCTTTCAATGTCTCTCTCCAGCTTTTGATATTCTGGACTGTCTTGATCTGCAATTGTTTCTTGTTCTTTCATCAAACGTTCGATCTCACATTGTCCTTCGAAGACCTTGTAGGCTGCTTTATAGGTTTTTTTACGCTTCATGGCGGCTTTGCGCCATGGGGCCATTGTCATGATGGCATAATTGGAGCTGGCTAGAAAGCCGGCTGCTTGGCTGACGTAGTTTGTTGCATCAAACACTTGGAAAGAATTTGATATACAAGCAGCAGCAAAGAAGCCCGTTTCAACCAGGCGCTCAATATCTTCCTTGCCTTGAATATGTCCGCCTAGTTTTTTGCCCAAGGCATTATTATTCAGGAAGTTTTGTAAACGCTCGCTGTGAAAGATATCTGACATGAGGTCAGGATTCTTTTCAAGTTTCTTGGAAAAGAGAACATAAGCTCCTGAACGTGTCATGTTTAGGAAGGGCGTGATCACCTGTCCCCAGCCAACCATCCCTCCAGAGAGGCTTAAAGCAACGATTCCGCTCCCCAGAACAGCTAGGTTGGCAAATATATTCCAATAGAAAAAGCGGTTAACACCTTTCTTGCCGCCGCGAGTCCCTTCAAAAAGATGGGCGAGGTGGTCTCCACCAGCTGTTTTGCTGTATTCAGAGACATCAATGCCCACCACATCTCTGGATTGTGCAGAGTTGGTAGATTTGACCTTAAAACTCATATTTGAGTTCTGGTCTTCAGCGTTATGGTTTTGTTTTTTCTTCATATTTTTACTGACAATAGTATATACCAATTAACATATTATGGCAAATTCTATTACAGAATATTAAAATAAAAAATCTTATCTAAAGATAAGTTTTATTGCACAGATACAAGCATCGTGTTAGAAATGGTTGGTAAATTGACGTCAGGAGAGGTGGCCGAGTGGCTTAAGGCGACGGTTTGCTAAATCGTTATACGTTTAACGGCGTATCGTGGGTGCGAATCCCATCCTCTCCTCCAT
>CAXRKA010000044.1:0-3985 GCA_964231155.1 Alphaproteobacteria bacterium
CCTTTAACCACTCGGCCACCCCACCATATAATATAAGAGTGTGTGTGTGATCGCAGTCGTTTTTTTAGCGTTTCACCCTCATCTTGTCAATGCAATTATCGCCAATAATACTTTGATTAAACATCAGTTGAACAGACCTTCAAAACACCATATAGTCACATCCATGGTACTCGTATTGGATATATATGGTGTGTTACGCCGAAACAACGGTATTGACCAAGAGCTTTTGGCGCTCATCAAAGAGCTGCATGAGAATGGTATAGATGTTTATCTGGCCTCCAATACATCACAAGAGGATGCTGATGCTAAAATGGCCTTAGGGAATGGCACAATTAAGGGCACTTATTGCTCTGAAACTATTGGTGTTGGAAAACCTGATCAAGCCTTTTATCATTATATCTGTGATGATTTGGGTTTAATTCCCGCTGAAATTCTGTTTTTTGATGATAGTCAGCAGAATGTGTCATGCGCCCACCAAATGGGCTGGCATGCCTATGCGTTTACAAGTGCTCAAGATGTCAGAGAAAAATGCAACTTCCACATGGAAGCACTAAAGATATAGCCATGTCGAACACTGATGAAATATATGGGATCCATGCTGTGCGTGCAGCGCTTCAAAACCCTAAGCGGCGTTGTCAGAAACTTTTTGTTACAAAACAATCTTTAGGCGATATCGAAAAAGCCCTCCTCACGAATTCAAACCACCCTAAGCCTATTGTTGTCTCTCGTCACGATATTGATGAGAAATTACCTGAACATTCTGTCCATCAGGGGGTTCTTGGATATTTTACGCCTTTACAAACTGAAAAATTTAAATCTTGGATTACATCTATTATTGAAGAACAACGCCCTGAAAGATGTTCTGTTGTTCTGCTTGATCAAGTCACCGATCCCCACAATGTTGGTGCCATTTTGCGTTCATGCTCTGCTTTTAGTGTGAATGCCTTGATTATGCATGAGCGTCACTCATGCCCTATCAGCCCAACACTAACCAAGATTGCTGTGGGTGCTGTAGAACACGTCCCTATTTTTTATGTTCGCAATATCTCAGAAACACTCGATCTCCTGCAATCACTCAGCTTTATGCGCTTAGGCTTGGATGAAAATGGGCAAGACATCAATACGTTCAAAGCTCAAAACTATGACTATAAAGCTATCGTCATGGGCGCAGAGGGGAAAGGTTTGAGAGAAAAAACAATGAAATATTGTGATCAACTTCTTTCATTGCCAACTGAAGGCCCTATTCAAAGCCTCAATGTTTCAGTGGCTGCCGGTGTAACGCTCTATGCACTCCTCAAAGAACCCTCCAGCGCTTAAGTAATATCAAAGAAATCGAGTTGCCACTCAATATCCGTTTTAGAAATCGGATATTTCTCTCCACCACGTGGATGTAAGATTTGATCCACTGGCATTTTAGCCACACGTTTTTGGATAATATGAGCCGTACGCGCGCGCAATTTTGCACGCCAACATATGGCCAAGATGGCTTTGGCTGAGCGCAAATCGATAATACGTTTTACAGTTTGATAATCAATTTTTCCACGCAGTGCTATAGCATGCATTACAAACTCCACCTCACCCCATGATAAAGCATCCAAGACAACGTCCTCCGTCAAGCGTCCTTGCCGTTTGAGCCGTTTGGCATGTTGCAATGGTGATTCATCTGGGTTTTCTTCCTTATCATCCACCCAGTCCATACGTCGTTTGGTGGTCTCCGTAATACTTGTAATGGTTTTAGAGTCCATTTTGACCTGTGTTCTAAGAAAAGACTCGATAATCTGGTCTACAAAAAACGTGATTTTACGATTAAGTCGCTTAGGCAGTTTGTTGCGTTCAACCATAGCTTCTTTCAAAACAGGGCTATCTTCAGCTTTACGGATAATCCTTTTCAACGTTGCTTTTCGAATGCGTGCACGATTATTTTCTAAAAGTGTAGCCGTGGCTTCATCAATATCCTTATCCGCAATGGCTTCTGAAACAAATTCTGAAACACGTGGTCGTGATGCAATGGATGTCATACGCCAAGCATCTTTATGACGCTTGATAATATCCAGCAAATCTTCATCTGTAAGCATCAGACTATAACGAAGTATTGGCTCAGAGACGGCGCGCTCCAGATCTTGTGCCAAGGTGCGCGCCACTGAATGTGGGGTATGTGCCACATCTTTCAAAGAGCTCGATAAAGCCACACGGATATTTGTTACCCGATCTTCGGCCAAAACACCCAAGGCCTGAACTGTGTAGGTATAGATTTTTGCATGCTGATTAATGCTCAAAGTTGGCAAAAGCTTAACCAAGCGTTTAGCTAGAATAAAACGTACGTCATCATCTGGATCCTTTGCCAATCGTGCGCTCGCACGGGCTGGTGTTTGAGGGTTACCAGCAACAGCACGACGAATAGAGACATCTTCATCATCCGCCAAAACATCAAGAACATCTTCATCCGTCCGTTCGCTGCGCGCAAGAGCCTGCCGGGTCTTTACATTCTGTTTTTTAACAGTATAGAGAAATCCGATGTCCTTATCATCAGACACACCTGTATATTCAAAAAGCCACGGAAAATATTTCTCGAAAAAACTCATATAGACGATCTTAATTCAAAACTTTAAAAACATTACAAAGCTTTTGTAGCTTCAGATATAATATTGATATGAACACTATGGACAACACAACACAAACAATCAAGACTAAGGCCAAAGCACTGGGCTTTGATGCCGTGCGCATTGGGCCACCCTTAGATCTACGTGAACGGCTCAAAGAGTGGATAGAACTGGGTTATCATGGAACGATGGATTGGATGGCCAAAAATCCTGATGTCCGAGGCTCAGCCACAGAACTTATGCCCTCTTGTAAATCTGTGATTGCTCTTGGGGTTAATTATGGTCCAGAACATAACCCTTTGTCTGAAATGGATGATAAAGACACAGGCTATATTTCTGTTTATGCGCGCGGTGATGACTATCACGATTTGATCAAGACGCGTTTGAAACAATTGGGCCGTTGGCTTGCACAAGAGTTTCAATGTGAGCTCAAAGTTTTTGTCGACACGGCGCCCGTCATGGAAAAACCCCACGCGCATCAAGCTGGCCTCGGCTGGCAAGGCAAACACACCAATTTAGTGTCCCGAGAGTGGGGGTCCTATCTTTTTCTAGGCATTCTTTACACTGACCTTGAACTGCCCTTTGATGCGCCCGAAACTGATCACTGTGGCTCATGTCGGCAATGCCTTGATATTTGCCCAACAAACGCCTTCCCCAACCCTTATCAATTGGATGCACGCAAATGCATCTCTTACCTAACCATCGAGCATAAAGGCTCCATACCTATGAAGTATCGTAAAGCCATAGGCAACCGGATTTATGGCTGTGATGACTGTTTGGCTGTTTGTCCCTGGAATAAATTTGCCCAAGAAAGCAAAGAGATCCAGTTTCATCATCGTACCTCTAACCAGTCACCCGCTCTCAAGGATCTTGTACAATTAGACAATGAAAGTTTCCGTGATCTTTTTCGTAAATCACCGATTAAGCGCATTGGCCGAGACCGTTTTGTGCGCAATGTTTTGATTGCTATTGGTAACTCAGAAAACCCTGATTTACTCCCCGTTGCACAAG
Source organism: Alphaproteobacteria bacterium (assembly GCA_964231155.1). Classification (GTDB taxonomy): domain Bacteria; phylum Pseudomonadota; class Alphaproteobacteria; order Micavibrionales; family SZUA-601; genus CAXRKA01. The sequence goes on from CAXRKA010000044.1 coordinate 3,612, forward strand.
AACTCACCAAAGACATAGATCCAACAGTCCAAGAGACAGCACAATGGGCCGTGCAAGAGCTAGAAAATCTAGCTTAAAGCCATAAAATTAAAAATCCGAATCCACTTGACATTTTTCATAATTTTGAGATACTCATGGTATTAAATGTGAGAAAACTATGGCCATATTTTCATGGAGACCTGTTAACAAATATAAAAAACTCCAAAAGAAGATTTTGGAGAACCCTGATATTACATTTGATCAGTTCGATTTTTCCTTTTGGGGTTGGGACGATGAGGATATTTATACAGCTAATCAAAAGACTTTAGAGGCTTGGTCAGAACTCTCTCAAACGGTTGTTGATCGACTTCTTAAAGATCCAGGATTTTATGAAA
>CAXRKA010000045.1:0-7433 GCA_964231155.1 Alphaproteobacteria bacterium
ACCTGACACGTCTGAACTGGGCTTTGAGCCAAACAGCTGGATATGAGGGTGTTGCAACCTTCATGGGGAGTGGCTTTGTTGAGGATGAAGCAAAACTCAATCCTATCCTTGATACTCTTCATCAACGCAACCTGATTATCCTCGATACAAACCGCACACCAACGAGTGCTTTACCATCTCTCGCCAATATCAAAGGCATATCCTATTTTGAAGCTGATCGTAAGATTGATACTGTTGCCGCACGAACAGCTATAGATCGCCAATTACTTGCCCTAGAAGCAATTGCTAAAGAGAAGGGACACGCTATTGGATTGGCATTTCCTTACCCTGTGACATTCCAAAGATTAAGGGCCTGGTTACCATCTTTAGAAAAAAAAGGCTTGAAATTATCCCCAATTTCGGGTTTAAACTAGGAAAAACGCAAACATAAGTTTGCATTTGAGATTTTATGACTGAAGCAACATTCAATTCGTCTCAATTTAAGCCCTACGTGGGCGTGGTTCTCTACAATAAGGCCGGGGATATTCTACTCGAGTGTCCAGTCAAAACGGGAAGCCACTGGAATCTGCTTGAATTTCCTTTAAATGACACTGCCAATGCCGCATTAGAGACAAAGCGCATTCTGGATAAGCTTTTACCAAAAGATAGTTTTCGCATGCGTTCCAACACTAAAGGTTGGTTTTGTTTGCATGTTCCCCCCTTTGTATTGAACACCAATATGCACAGTAAAAAAGGGATTGTGGGCTATGCTTATCAGTGGATGGCTGTTGAGATTGTAGATCGTCACCTTTTTGAAGTTCTCCCCAAGGATCGCGCGCACAACTATAAGGTTGTTAAGTTCCAAGATCTGCCTTCGATTGCGGCCCCTTATAAACGCCTAGCCTATAAAAACGTTCTCAAATCTTTTGAACAACTGATCAAAGATAAAGAAGATGTCATGGACAAATGGCAATCCGCATCACGCCAGCTCATGATCCAACAATCGGCTTAACACTATTGTTGATAATCTTCAGCACGTTTTTTAATCCGAGACACTATTGAGAAAAACCCATTACGACGATTGGGGGATAAATTTTCTTCCAGACCTATTGTCTTAAAAATCTCTTCAACATTAATTTCAAGAATATCTTTTGCTGTCTGGCCATTAAATATAATCATCAATAGGGCGATGAGGCCTTTGACAATATGTGAGTCCGTATCCGCCAAGAAATAAAACTGACTTTTCTCTACATCATCAAAGACATGATCATAGTCGCCTGACCAACTATCAATCATCCAGACTTGAGCAACACAGCCTTTCACTGCATTCTCAGGTATTTTATAAGTGTCATCGAGGTGCGTAAATTTTTCACCAAGCTCAATTAAATACTGGTATCGATCTGTCCAATCGTTAAGATAGGAAAGTGTCTCTTGGACGTCTTCTAAGCTGTACGGTAAGTCTTTATTCATAACCCTCAGTCTACAGTATAAAAATGCAGATCAAAATGAGAAGTTGAGAAAAATTAAGACGCTCTTTACCAAGAATTTGCTTACATAGAGTCGAGATATAAATAAACTAAAAAACACACAAAAAAGTTGTAAAAATCATGAGCGATAAAGACGACGAACATACTGATGAAGAAAGCACGCTTTACTGTTCTTTCTGTGGCAAGAGCCAGCACGAGGTTCGCAAACTCATTGCGGGGCCCAACGTATTTATCTGTAATGAGTGTGTTGAGCTGTGTAATGAGATCATCCGTGAAGAAGATAAATCTGAGCTCATTAAAAGTGGCGACAAAATTCCAACACCGAAAGAAATCTATGATTTCTTAGAAGAGTATGTGATTGGCCAAGAAGATGCGAAACGTATCATGTCTGTGGCTGTTCATAACCACTACAAACGCCTGGAGCATATGGAAACCAGCACAACTGACGTTGAGTTGTACAAGTCTAACATCCTTGTTCTTGGACCAACGGGTTGTGGTAAGACACTTTTAGCCCAAACAATTGCACGTATTCTTGATGTGCCCTTCTGTATGGCTGATGCCACAACATTGACCGAAGCTGGTTATGTTGGTGAGGATGTTGAAAACATTGTTCTTAAGCTTCTTCAGGCTTCTGACTACAACGTTGAAGCCGCACAAAAAGGTATCGTTTACATCGATGAGATTGATAAGATCTCACGTAAATCTGACAACCCCTCGATCACACGTGATGTGTCTGGTGAAGGTGTTCAGCAAGCCCTCTTGAAATTGATGGAGGGGACTGTTGCCTCTGTCCCACCACAAGGTGGACGTAAGCATCCTCAGCAAGAATTCTTGCAAGTGGACACAACAAACATCCTTTTCATCTGTGGTGGTGCTTTTGCTGGCCTTGAGAAAGTTGTTGCTGATCGCAAAAAAGGCACAGCCATTGGTTTTGGTGCCGATGTTAAGAAGCTTGAAGATCAACGTCTTGGCGATGTTTTAAGTGAAGTTGAACCAGAAGATCTTATCCGCTTTGGTTTGATCCCTGAATTTATTGGCCGTACCCCAATTATTGCTACACTTGAAGATCTTGATAAAGATGCCTTGATTAAGATTCTGACCGAGCCAAAGAACGCTATGGTTAAGCAGTATCAAACACTCTTTGATATGGACAATGTTCAGCTTGAGTTCACTGAAGACTCTCTTGAAGCCATCGCTCAACAAGCCATCGATCGCAAGACTGGTGCACGTGGGCTTCGTTCCATTATTGAAAACCTCTTGTTGGATACGATGTTTGAAGTTCCAGGCCAGGATAGCTTTGAAAAGATCGTGGTTGAGAAATCAACAGTTGAAAACAACAGCAAGCCAAAGTTGGTTGAACGCAAGAAATCAAAGTCAAAGGCTAAAGACAAAGAGTCGAAAAAATCAGCCAGCTAATCAGCTAGACGTGGGATCTCCTTATGAATTTTTCTCTGAACTATCCTCTGATTTTTGAGATTATTTCATCTGTGGCCTTGGTTCTGATTTTCCTTGCTCTTATTGGTGGGATTTTCTTCTACATCCTGATGCTCTTTTCCAAAATGTAAGCCTCTTTTGGCCTCTACATCACCCTTAAGACACTGTATTTACATCATTTTATGTCGAATGATGCTCTATTTGATTCGTGTTTCATATTAAAAACAGACTCTAACGCACTGTTTTACAATGTATTTTTTTGTATGATTCCCATGAATAACTATTGACGGCCCATAGTTTCCCATGATATCCCATATATATCCAAATGAATCCTACGATTCGTTTTGGCAGTTTAACGGAAGGTGTCTGGAACAGATGGGTCTATTCCTAGCGACATACATTAACAAAGTTGATCAGAAAGGGCGGCTATCCGTTCCCGCACCTTTCCGGGCGTCCCTGCCCGCGTCCCACGCGCAGACCATCGTTCTTGTTCCCTCCTTCCGTCATTCTGCCTTAGAAGGTTTTAGCATGTCCAAATTCCAAGAATTATCAGAGCGATTGAACCATTTTGATCTCTTCTCTGATGAACAGGATGACTTAGCGACATCGCTTTTTGGCTCTGCTGTTGCTCTTTCATTTGATGAAACAGGCCGTATTACACTGCCTGAGCATATGGCACAACACGCCAACATCACCGACAAGGCCGCATTCGTTGGTCTTGGTGAAAAATTCCAGATCTGGAATCCAGAAACAGCTGAAAAACGTCAAGCTGCTGCTTTTTCCAATATCAAGAAAAATAAGCTTACGCTTCCCGCACAACATTCTTCTGATACTAAGGGGGCATAATGCATGGCTGAAACGCCGCTCAATGACAATGCCACAAATGCGATTCATCAAACATCACATCTCCCTGTTATGCTTGATGAAGTGATTGATGCACTCAATTGTCAAGACAATGGCGTTTATGTCGATGGTACATTTGGCCGTGGCGGTTATAGCCAAGGCATCTTAAATGCCGCAAAGAATACACATGTTATAGCGATTGATAGAGATATTGAGGCTATCCACTATGGCCAAGAACAACTAAGCCCACAGTACGGTGAACGCCTTTCTCTCCATCATTCAACCTTCAGTGCCCTTGATCGTGTTTGCCAAGAAAGCGCTAAGGATGGTCAAGTTGACGGCGTTGTTTTTGATCTTGGCGTCTCCTCACCGCAATTTGATGAAGGCCACCGTGGCTTTTCTTTCCAACATGATGGGCCTTTGGACATGCGTATGGATCAAAGCAACGATGACTTACCAACAGCCTCCACTATTATCAATACATACCCTGCAGAAGAGATTGCCAATATTATCTACACCTATGGAGAAGAACATAACTCTCGTTTAATAGCACGTAAGATTGTAGAGCGCCGTACCGAGAAGGCCTTTGAAAGCACAACAGAACTTGCCGAATTCATCAAAGACATTTATCCAGCAAAACGCAAGAATACAAAAATTCACCCAGCAACAAAAACCTTTCAAGGGTTACGGATTTATATCAATCAAGAATTAAACGAACTTGAGATGGCATTAGAGAAATCCCTCAAGGTCTTGAAAAAAAATGGTCGTCTGTGCGTTGTATCATTTCATTCCCTAGAAGATCGCATAGTGAAACAATTCATGCGCCAACACAGCCAAGGGGATGCATCAATTTCTCGCCATATGCCTCAAGCTGAAAACTCAGACAAAACACCTATTCTACGACTTATTCATAGGAAAGCATTACAAGCAAAAGAGAGTGAGCTTAGCCAAAATCCACGTTCACGCTCTGCAAAACTACGTACAGCAGAAATGCAACTCTCTTTTGAAGAGCGAGGTGATCAGCTATGAAAAAACTCATACAATATATTGCTATTCTTTTCTTTGTGGTTTCATCCATTGGTCTCTTCTATACAGCGGATCGCGTACAAGATTTAGAAGACGCTTTAAAAACTGCACGTGCGGAACTCTCAGATGCAAAAGAGGCTCAGAATGTCGCACTGGCGGAATGGCAATTCCTCAACACCCCCTCTCGTCTTGAACAACTGGCTCAAAAACATTTAGGTCTTACACAAACATCAGGAAGACAAAGTGTAGCCGTTCACAAAATACCTGCGCGCTCATCCGAAGCATCGAAGAAACAAGAGGCAATTCTTTCTGATCTCTATGTCTCAAAGAACAAAAACCTGTCCAGACAAGCTGTTCAACGTGTGTCCGTTCGAACTTCACTCAAGCCACGCTTTGCACAAAACAGCCAACAACGTTTGATTGGTGTTTCACTCAACGATCTATGGTCTATCGACTATGAATAAACAAGAAGAAGAACAGACACGACGACTGGATAACCCGATGACCACATCAGGAATTTCTAGAACAACCTTACGTCGTTCACAATCACGTGTTGTGGTCCTTATGGGCGCTTTTGCTTTCTTGTTTCTTTTTGTCTCCGTACGTTTGGTCAATCTAACCTTCGTCGAACGAGACGCACCTCTCCTCAATTCTAAAATTATTGTTGGAAAATCATCTGATGATCTTTCCGTTCTAGCCGCATTGAATAGACAAACAACATCAACGCGTGGAAACATCTATGACAGAAATGGTTATCTTCTGGCCACTTCGCTGAAAACATCCAGTGTTTATGCTGATCCAAAAGATATTATGGATCCTGTTATTACAGCAAAAAGAATTACAGAGACACTCCCCTCAACAAACTACAGTAAAATATTGAAGCGTTTGCAGTCAGACCGTCGGTTTGTCTGGATCAAGCGCAACTTAACACCTAACCAAGTCCAAGAGATCAATGCGTTGGGCCTTCCCGGTATTCATTTCCTTGATGAAGAAAAGCGTATTTACCCGAATAATTCTATCACTGCACATAGTGTTGGCTATACAAACATTGACAATATTGGTGTTATGGGGATTGAAAAAGCTTTTGATCAGCTTCTCAGCCATAAACAACAAGACATTACTCTCAGTCTTGATATTCGTATTCAAAATGCCATGCACCGCGAGCTAAGAAATAGCTTTAAACGTTTTAAAGCGAAAGGTGCTGCCGGCATTGTAATTGATGTAAAATCCGGTGAAGTTCTTTCCTTGGTCTCTCTCCCTGATTTCAATCCCCATGGTGCCGGCCATTCACCCGTTAATTACCAATTCAATCGTGCCACTATGGGGGTCTATGAACTTGGCTCTATTTTCAAAATTTTCTCTGTTGCGGCAGCGCTTGAGCACCAAAACATGAAACCAACCAAAGTGTTCCCTACGCGTAAACCGATCAAACGTGCAGGACACACTATTCGTGATTATCACCCCCAAAAACGCAATCTTAATATTGCTGAAATTCTCGTTTTCTCATCCAATATTGGTTCTGCACTCATCGCGGAGACATTGGGGACAGATACGATGCGTCAAACCTTTGCAGATTTGCGGATATTAGATCCAATTGAATTTGATATCGAAGAAATTGGTCGCCCCTTACTGCCTTATCCCTGGCGTGATATTCATACTCTAACAGCTAGCTATGGGCACGGTATTGCTGTGTCACCTCTGCAAGCAGCATCAGCCATGGCCTCAACTGTCAACGGCGGTTATTACGTACGCCCAACCTTGATGAAAATGTCCCAAAAGCAAAAATCCAAGATGTATAAAGAGTATATTTTCTCCCCAGATACATCTGAAGTTGTTTCACGCATCTTGAGATTGGCCGTCACAGATGGAACTGGTGGTAACGCGGATGTTAAAGGTTTACGTGTTGGTGGAAAAACAGGAACAGCCGATAAAGCCAGCCGCGGAGAATATTCTGAAGCATTGGTATCATCTTTTGCTGGATTTTTCCCTATGGAGGATCCACAATACCTAGTGTTTGTTGTTGTTGATGAACCTCAAGGACGTGAAGACACCTTTGGATATGCCACAGGTGGCTGGGTTGCTGCCCCCGTTGTTGGTAATGTCATTAAAGAGGTCGCTTCAATCAACGACGTAACATTTAAACAAGATAAGATTGCAAAAAATGACCGACGCGTATTCAAAATTAAATCAAAGGGGGGAAGACGTCTTACGTCTTTTTGATCTTATGCAGGATACACTCGCCAAACATTTCCCCCGAACATTCAAGGATGAAGAAAAATTTTATCCTTACCAAGTTGAAACACCACCTGCATCCACAGAAAAGATTACTGTTGCTGGGCTCACCTCTGACTCATGCAAGGTTAAACCCGGTTTTCTTTTTGCTGCCTTTAAGGGCACAGATCAAAATGGTGAAGACTATGTCACTCACGCCATTGAAAACGGTGCTGTCGCTATTTTAGCAGAGCCTGGTTTTGAGCTATCACATAATGCCGGTGGCGTGGAACTTATCGAAGACCCGAATCCAAGACAACGTTTTGCACGTATGTGCGCAAGGTTCTATAACGCTCAACCAGAAACGATTGTTGGGATCACAGGAACCAATGGAAAAACATCCACTGTGAATTTCTTACAACAAATTTGGTCACTGCTTGGCCATTCATCTGC
>CAXRKA010000046.1:0-2285 GCA_964231155.1 Alphaproteobacteria bacterium
CTTCGTTATAGGATACACCAAGTGTGTTTGAAAGCTGAGAGAGTAGCGCAAAATCAAATTCTACATTATAGCTCTCTTCTGCAGAGTGAACCTTTACAGATGGTAATATTCTTTGAGCTGTATTTTTTCGCCTCAGAAACACAATAATTCCTTTGCTTGAATAGAAAAAGACTACCTCAGAATTTTAATTATGTCAACTAAATGCGGCAATTCTACTGAATGAATGATAACGAAAAAAGAGATCGTTTTTGATGCTGAAGTGACTGGCTTTCGAACGACAAGGAATCTGTATATTGAGTAATATCTTTCATAGCCACTTTCACAAAGAGCCTCTTCTGTCCCAACTCATTTTCAACAAGTTTAGCATTTTCTATCCAGTAATTTGGTGCCACCTCACTGGCCTCTCGAAAATCAATCATCACTGAGTCTGAAGATACAATAGCCATATCTAACTGATTTTCAACCAAAGCGCGCTGATGATCCAACTCTGCTGAGCGTATATCGGCGTTAAAATTACTGGTAAAATTCAGAAGAATATTTATTCCATAAAACATCAATAAGGATATCAATAGATTGCCCCAAGAAATTCTCTTAAAGAAACTATTATCATCGACCGGCTCTTGATAAATATGATGTTCAGGAAAAAGAGACATTACAATTAAATCTCCGGCACCAAAGACCTTTTGTTTTCAGGGAATGTCTGCACACGCTCATTGTTGAATGGATACTGTGGCTTTTTAAATTTTATATACTCCAAAAACTCCATGTTGGCTTGTAAAGCAAGCACAACTTCATAAGCCTCAAAAGTGCTCACTTTAATAGATTTCAGCGGGCTATATTCTGAAGACACATAGTCGTTGGCACGCTCATAATAATCTGGATAGAGAATGCCTGAATAGCTTTTATCAATGTAAAGACTGTCCTGATTTTCTTCGAGGCTAATATCAATGGCATGATTAATCATCATAATCTGATTGGACAAATATGTTTGATCTGAAGACAACTGATCATTCACTGATTTTTTCCTCAATATATCCCAAGTAGCCCCTGCAAGGAGCAACATGAGCATAAAGAAAACCATGTTGGGTAATGTAAATATCTTTTTATCCATTGTATAAGTCCCTGTCTGCAAATTCTATGCAATCAACACTAACACGAGCATATAATATGACAAAATTCAAAGCAGCGTTTTTTAAGGCTGGAGCTCATCAAAATCACGTTTTACAGCATAGACTGTAATCAAATTGGCAAAGCCAAGAAGAAACATAATATTTGGGTTTGCGCCCTTGTAACCTGTTTGCTGAATATTGAATCCTGCATAAAAAAGAAATATCGATAAAAGAAAAACCTTATGATGGGGCTTCATATGATGCAGAACTCAAACAGGCACATCGCCTGTCGGTTCTGTTACATCTTTCGTGTTGTTTGTTAAAGCTTTATCTTTTTTTAGATCCGACATTAAGACAACTCAGGCTTATTATTGTGAGTATTGTTTTCTGGCTGAATACCAAAGACAGTTTCTTTGATATTGTCTTTAAATTCATTCAGATAATAGCCAATAGTTGAGCCATGGACCTTTGTCCCAATTACACCGGCAAGAAAAGCAACTGGAATGAGATATGAGCCCAAATCATTTACTGCCGCCTCTCTTATCATTCCGCCACAAAAAGCAGCCAAGATAACATAGAAAGCTATCTCACATGTTTTAGAGAGGACATCTCATGCATTTTGTCTGAAGTTCGCCATAAAAAACCTTTGGCTAGAGTGTATTGTTTATTGTTGTTATCACTCTAGCCAGACGGTTTGCATATGTCAATTTAAAATTAGGGTGTTTTATGCGTATTTCATTACCTGTTGAAACACGGGTTTGACCTCATCAAGATTAGGGTCAAAGATATTGCGGCTATTGATAAAGTCTTGCATAACACCCACACGACGGAAGCCTTTTTGCTGTACTAAAACAGCTTTAGCTTCAGGTGTTTTATCAAAATAGTCATTCATCAAGTCATAAACGCGACCATAGCGAGAAAAATTGAGCACGAACTGTCTTACGAACTGCATTTGCGCCTCGATTGGCAGCTCTTCCACGATGTTCATAACATTTTGAGCTATTTTTTCATGTTTTTGGATTTTACGCTCTCGCTGTTTAATTTGTCCCTCTAGCTGTGTTGCGCTAAAACGACCAGACTGGCCTAAATCACTAATTTCACTGATCGCCCAAGCAACATTAGATGCATGCTTCATTAAAGTCTCATTGATCGCTTTAAACAAAACATCAGCAGGTC
>CAXRKA010000047.1:0-6282 GCA_964231155.1 Alphaproteobacteria bacterium
GAGTTCAGACGTGTGCTCTTCCGATCTACTCTTATATTATATGGTGGGGTGGCCGAGTGGTTAAAGGCAGCAGACTGTAAATCTGCCCGCATAGCGTACGCAGGTTCGAATCCTGCCCCCACCACCATATAAAATCAGTTCCTAATCAAAACTTTAAATGACTACAAAAATTATTATTACTAGACACGGCCATACTTTTGCTAAAGGTGATGTTATTACGCGCGTTGGTGCTAGAACCGATTTAGATTTGGTGGAAGAGCATGGCGTCCGCCCAGTTTATAAATTTTATAAACTTGAAAAAGAGCAGCTCTTAATTGATCTGCTCTTTTTTGTTGTTATATTTATAAGGTTTTCTGCTACATATTTAATCTATTATTTGTAGATTGCGTGAGAGGGATAGGCTTGCTTTTTGAGCTGTAAACTACAACATTATAAGCGTTTTTAACTTTAGCAAACATATCTTGTAAGCTATCACTATTATCTATAGTTACTTTAATATTTGCTTTTGCGTAGGAAGGGTTTCTGCTCGCCCTGTTCTCTTCACTAAATTTATCTAATGCGGTAATAGCGGATTGCCCAGCTTCTTCAGCTTTTAAAGCTGTTCGGTAATAATTACCTCTAGTGATTATTCCAGTTTCTTTTGATTTTAGATAATCTTTTAGAAGGTTTTTTGCTACTCGCTCGCGAGGTGCATCGATAAATACAGTAACAAAGCCACATTCGTTAAGTTGTTTTTGTACCGCTTCACGTAAGAAAGCTGCACCACCTAAATCAAGAGCTACATTATTAAATGCTTTGTTTTGAAGATTTGATACGATAACGAATTCTTCAAAATCACGGAATGGTTTATTACCCATTTCTTCAATAAATCTACCTGAATCATGGAATATTTCAGGGATAGGTTTAGCGTTATATTTTCCCTCGAATTCCTCAATATATTTCTTGGTCATTGGAGAAGATAGGTTAGATCTAATCTTTTTAAATATTGGGTCAGATGATGCTATAGGGATACCTGTTTCCTCTGCAAATAGTTTAGTAATGGTGGTTTTTCCGCTACCGGGAAGTCCTATAATTACAGGAGTTGGTGGAACGCGCTATTCATAACTCCAGCAAAACCAAGGATATTGTGCTGGATGCGTTTGGCGGCTCAGGGTCAACCATGATCGCTTGCGAAAAAACAGGCCGCCGTGCCCGATTGATTGAGCTTGATCCCAAATATGTCGATGTCATCGTCAAACGCTGGGAGGAATTTACAGGGAAGAAGGCAACTCTGGCCAGAAATGACCAGAGTCTTAATGAAGTTGATAAAATCGTAAATACGGTTTAGTATTTCCGTATGAAATTAATTATCTTAGACCCGCTATACCAAAACTTAGCAACAGAGCAAAACACAGCAGATCTGAAAAATTCAGGATTTGAAGTGATTGTTGAATCGGAAGTTAAAGCACTTAAAGAATGCGGATCACTTTTTGAGCCAGGTGAAAAGATTGTCGCTATTAATCCTGACTTTGTAGATTGGTCTTTACCAAAAGAATCTTTTCAAGATATTCCAGATTTAAAAGCAATTATCACACAGTCTACTTCATTTGGATGGATTGATACAGATTACGCAAAGAGCAGAAATATTGCAGTTTTTAATATTCGTAATTTCAGCACCGATGCCGTTGCAGATTGGGCTGTTTTGATGATGCTAAACGTAGCCCGTAAAATACCACTTCTGGTAAAAAATGACTTCCCACTAAATTTTGGAAGTGATTTTGAAACGTACCAAGGTATAAATCTTAAGGGAAAAACAGCTGGAATTATTGGGTTAGGCAATATTGGAGCAGCAATTGCCGAACGGTGTTCTGGATTAGGTATGAATGTTCAATATTGGAATCGCAGCGCCAAAGAAAACGGTTTCAAAGCTGTGAATATAAATACTATCTTCCAATCTTCTGATGTTGTTATTCCATGTTTAGCAGATTCAGAGGAAACCAAGAAAATCATTACAGATGAACATCTCAATATGATGCATAAAAATACAATGCTGATAAGTATTGTTCATAAAATTTTCAATGAAGATTTAGCCATTGAAATGGCAGAAAACGGGAAAATATACGGCTTTGGATTTGAAGGAAAACCCGAAAGTTTCAAAACTTATAAAGGGAATATATGGGCAGCTCCTTCATATGCTTGGTGTACAACTGAAACATTAAAAAATTCAGTAAATGCATTCATCAACGTAGCTTGTGACTACGTTGATGGTAAGTATAAAAATCAAGTCAATTAGATAGCTTTCATAATCCGATAACGCCGCACCCCATCCACGCGTTCGCTGATAATTTCAGCGCCTGCTTTTTTGAGGATGGAGAGATGCCCCCGCACGGTGTGGGCTTGCCAGCCGGTTTGTTTGGATAGGTCTTCAATCGTTGCGCCTTTATCGGATGTGAGCAGTTGTTCAACCATAGCTTTCTTGGTGATTTTTGGTGCTGGCTCGGCGGTGGTTTCCGCTGTCATTTCGACGGCGTCGGCGTGATTGGCTTCGGCTGTTTCGATTGGTTTTTTGCTTTGTTTTGTCATGGGTTTTCCTTTCTGTTGTGATGTCCATGAACGCTTCAATTCAAACGCTTATCAAGTCAATAATCCTTAAAAAGTGAGAGAATATGGGACTTTCAATCAGGAAATACGCCACGCTGCGCGGTGTGACCGAGGGCGCGGTGCGTAAAGCCATCAGCTCTGGGCGCATCACGCCGAATGATGATGGCACAATCGATGTGGAACGGGCGGATCGTGAATGGAAAGAAAACACCGATGAAGCCAAAATCAATACAGGTCTGCCAGTGATGACCGAGAATATGCCAGCCGGCTCTTCTATTTCCTCTGGGGGCAAACCATCTTTTACCAAAATCAAAACCGCGCATGAGCTTTACAAGGCGCAGCTGACACAGCTCGCCTTACAGGAAAAGAAAGGACAGCTCATCAACAAAGACATGGTGAAAACGCAAGTTTATCGCCTGGGCCGACAGATTCGGGATAGCTGGCTGAATTGGCCTGCGCGTGTGTCGGCCTTAATGGCTGCTCCAACAAGATGAACAGTTTTATCAACGCCTGATGAAATAGGGACAGGTTGTTCTTGCTTTAAACCATATTGGCTAAAGTGATTGATAAAAGAGTGAGAAATAGCATCTGTATAATGCCGACCAAGCTGTCTTTGAAATGCGTTTGGCAGATTCTCGAAATCCATAAATTACCCCAGTCCTCTGATAATACAACAGAATTACATTATATGTCAATTTATTACATCGTTATGCTGTTATTAAAACAGTTTAAGAAAACTTGTATAATGTGATTGGAGCACTATTTTTATAATTTCAATAAAACTAAACATATACAGGACAAGACGATGTTGGCACTGATATCACCAGCTAAAAAACTGGATACAGATACGAATAGAGATTTTTTAAATACCACAACGCCGAGCCTTTTAGATGAAGCACAGGCATTGGCAGAACAACTGAAGACGTTTTCTCAAAATGATTTGAGCCAATTGATGAACGTATCTGATAAGCTGGCAGCGTTAAATCATCAGCGTTATCAAGAGTTCTCAACGCCTTTTACAAAAGATAATGCACAGCCAGCCTTAGCCGTTTTTCGTGGAGATACCTATGTGGGTTTAGACGTTGACACTTTATCCGAGGATGAGGTTAGCTATGCACAAAATCATTTAGGCATTTTGTCTGGCTTATATGGCTTTTTAAGACCACTTGATTTGATGCAAGCCTATAGGCTTGAGATGGGCACAAGTCTATCTAATGCACGTGGTAAGAACCTCTATGAGTTTTGGGGTAATCTTATTACAAAGGCTTGTAATGATACGGTCAAAGATCATGAAGATAAAACAATTATATCTCTGGCATCAAATGAGTATATTCACGCTGTTCAGCCCGAGGATTTCGATGGTGATTTTATCACATGCCATTTTAAAGAGATCAAAAATGGGCAGCCTAAAACTATAGGCTTATTTGCGAAACGTGCACGTGGCATGATGGCACGCTTTATGATCCAAAATTGTATTGAAACACCAGAAGGGCTGAAGGATTTTGATAGCGATGGGTATAGTTTTGCAGCTGAATTATCCAATCAGCACGAGTTTGTGTTCACACGAGTTTAGAATTAATCTAATTGCAAATCATATTTGATCTTTTGATTCAGTTTATTCGTAAGCACGGTTGTGAATCGCTTCGATAAAAACTATGATAAAGTGGTGAGGTACTGCACTGCACTGCAGTAATCTCGCCTTAATCATAAGACTGAATTCAGAGTAAACAGCCTCAGATGAAACTGGCTCAACCAATGCTAAACTCGAACTCTTATAGCCAGAACACTTGTATCTCATGGTTGTTTAACCTGCTTGTATTCGCATTTATCATTCTATTTACACAAGCCTGTGCCGTAGGGCCAAATTATGAGCGCCCAGAAACAGCTGCTTCTGAACAACAGAGTTTCATTAATGACTTTTACGAAGATAAAGAGGCAAAAGCCGAAGGCATAAATCATTGGTGGGAACGCATTGATGATCGCCTTCTTAATCAATATGTTGATCAACTCTTAGAACAAAACCTCGAATTGATTCAAGCAGCAGAGCGTGTTGTCCAGGCCCGTGCATCTGTGACAACCAATACAGCTGAGTTTTATCCATCCTTGTCAGCCAATGCATCAGGCTCTCGGTCTTTTGCAAGATCCACAACAACGGGCGAGAGGGTGTATACAAACTCTTACAATGCTGATTTAAGCAGCACATGGGAAATTGATCTCTTTGGAAAAATACACCGATCAGTAGAGGCGGCGGATGCACGTTATTTGGCTAGCGTCTATGACCGTGAAGCTTTGGCACAATCTCTCATTGCAGATCTTGTGGCGCTACGTGTTGAGATTGCAGTGAATAAACGCTTGCTTGATCTGGCAAAAAAGACAGTCAAGAACCGAAAAAACCTCTATGAGTTTGTAAAAAATCAATATGAACTGGGCGTTCAGGGGGCTGGTGCAGAAAATTTACTGCGTGCTGAAGATAGCTATACGTCAGTCTTATCCGACAAACACCTTTACGAGCGGCTTTTGGCTGATGCGTTGTATCGTCTAGATGTATTATTGGGCCAAGCGCCCGGTACAACAGATCCGTTGAAAACTAAGTTTTCCATGCTGCTACCAAAGCATAATCTTCCTGTCTGTTTGCCAGTACATCTTCTTGACCGTCGACCTGACCTCCGTACATCAGAATTACGTTTGAAAGCAGCCAATGCTGATATTGGTGTTGCTATTGGAGATCTTTATCCTTCTTTGGGTTTGACGGGGTCTTATGGTTATTCGGGCACAAGTACAAATAACCTTATTAGTTCTGATCAATTGGCGGGAGCGTTATTGGGCAGTTTAACGACGCGTTTGTTTGAGGGCGGTGCCTTACGAGCCAATATTGATATTCAAGAGTCAGAAGCACGTGAGCTTTCTGCTGCCTATGCTGCGGCAGTCCTCAACGCTATGCGTGAAGTTGAAAGCAACCTTAAATCAGAACAAGAGATTTTGGGCGAGCTTAAAAATGATCGGCGGTCTGTCGAGGTTTTGAAGAAAGCACAATCCATTATCAATGATCGTTATCGTCGTGGATTGGAGCGCTTTGATACACTTCTTGACTCAGAAAGAGATTTATATGCAGCAGAACAAAACCTACTCAACACTCAGCGTGAACAATGGAATACGCGTATATCTCTTTATTTGGCACTGGGTGGAGATTGGTTCTCTGATCAAGACAACGGAAAAAATTATTCATGTGAAGGATAGTCAATATGATGGATGAATACACAACAAACATTGAGACCAAGCAAGAAGAATACAATAAGGCTGTGGAGAAAAACCATGTGGCTGGTTACTTACAATTAATCGCTGTGATTATTTTCATTGGGGGCGCGTTGTTTACATCCACCGCCCTACAATCGACAAAGAAAGATTTGGGCGAAAGAGAAGCAGAAAACCGTGTTCTCCTTACCAGAGTGGCTACAGTCAATCCAGCGGATTACCGGGTGTCATTTACAACAACAGGTTCAGTGCGTGCACGTGCTGATATTGCCGTTGTTCCTCAAGTCAGCGGTCAGATTGTCAGTGTGAATGATGCTTTCTTTGAAGGCGGTGTTTTTTATCCTAAAGAAGTGCTCTTTCAGGTAGAACCGCTTGATTTTGAGTTGGAGGTGGATCGTTTAGAGGCTGAAGTGGCTCAGGCCCAAACGGCTTATGATCTTGAAATTGCTG
>CAXRKA010000048.1:0-6376 GCA_964231155.1 Alphaproteobacteria bacterium
AGTAAATATGTTCATTGAACAAGAGTAGTTTTTAACGGCATACCTTGAAAAATGTAATTTGAACCCAGAAGCACCTAGGCCTTAGATGTTATCTGTGCACTACACGCTCAAAAATAAACGGAACAATAAATCCAGCAATAAACAAGCCAAATCCAATATTGGCTGTATAGACACCTATAATCTGTGTCCCAATAATAGCCACACCGATCAGAGCAATAGACAATGCAATGGCTTTATCAGAGGGCCAAGACGTAAACACAAGCGGATAAATCACGGGCGAAAAGGCAATCCATAGTGTGAGCACAAAATGGATGTTATCAACAGTCGATTGAAAAACCAGTGCACCCAAGCTGGCCAGTAATAAAGCAGCAAGAATACTCCATTTCAAATGACGGCGCGGATGCTCCGCTACATCCTTGTTCATATGCCCAACAATATCATTCATAAAAGACTGTGCTGATAAGAAACAGGTTGTATCAATGGTCGACATGATCAAAGCCACAACAGCAACCAAAGCAATGGGTGCCAGAAAGGCCGGGAGGTTCGTCATCGCATTGGCCAGAATGGTTTCACCTGACGTCACATCTGTGCCCCAATACATCAAAACAGGCAAAGCAAAAAGCGGGATATAGACAGCCAAGTTGGTGACATAGGTTGTTGGCATGAGCCACGCGGCTGTTCGACCATCTTTGGCCGCAATCATACGTTGCCAAACTTCAGCACCAAAAAGCACAGGTGGGAACAGAGCCATAAAACCATCAATAAATCCATTTAAATTATAGCTCGCTGATGGCGCAAAGACCTCTCCAAAGCTGACATCTTGAACATTGTCAAAGCTATAGTAAAAAATCCCAATCATAATCAGCGCTAAAAAGAACTGTAAAATATCTGTTTGGATTAAGACCCTGAAACCACCAATAAATAGATAGATCCCAATCACTACCGCAAAGGTCAATACACAAGCCATATAAGGCACATCAAATATAAGCGAGAGAAGATGTGAACCCGCCACAATCTCAATCATCAACCATGTCATATAAATAATAAAATTGATAAAGGCGATAACGTGGCCGCTTGAGGGGCCAATAAATCGATGAACAAATTCTGATATAGAGTTCACATTATGATCTGCTGACATTTGTCTGAGCTTTGGCGCATAGACCATCAATATGCCCATAGCGAGCGCTGTAGCGACCATCATCCAGACATAGTAATAGATATCAGTCATGATCAATGTGATTGCAAAAACAATCCAACCTGCATTCAACCAAGTTGAGTTCATTGATGCCAGGAGCGACCATAAACCAAACTTTCTTTCACCAATCAAATAATCTTCACGCGTTTGCTTATCATGTCGTGATTGGTAATGTGTAAACCCGATCACCCCTAAAAAATAAACGAGAACAACAATAAGTGAGGTCAGTTGCATAACAGCTCCTTGTTTTAAAACGGTTTTCCTTGCTATGATCGAAACACACAAGGAATCATAAATTATGACGATCGCTTCTCTCTGCTTACCGTTTGTTGATCTGCATGTCAATATCACCAAAGATGAACTCCACGAGTTGGGCTTTGAGGTTGGCGATGATCAAATGATTCATTACGAGCTTCTTTCTACACTTGTGGAACACTACAAAGATCAAGGCACTATGATTCCGGGCGGTGCTGGAGCCAACTCTTTAGCAACCATCTCTGCGCTGGGTGGGAAGACTGTTTACTTTGGGAAAGTTGCTGGTGATGCAACGGGTGATGCCTTTACGGGCGATCTCCGCGCACGCGGCATACAATACAACCCTCTTGTCCACCATCCTGAAGGCACACCAACCTGTCTAATTTTTATAACACCCGATGGTGAGCGCACGATGTTGTTTAACCCTGGCCTTGGTGAAACTTTGGGTATTCATGATGTTCAAGTGAACGAAGGCTTCTTAGAGAAGGCTAAAATTCTACTGACGGGTCTCGCTTATCCAATGAAAGATTTTAAGCATACGATCGATTATGCCAGAGGAAAAGCACCGAATGCCAAACTCGCTCTCACACTGCAAACCTATGCTCAAGGACAACCTGAGGTTGGTTATTTCATACGCGAGGCGGATATTGTTATTGGTAGTGAAAAAGAGTTTGAGAACCTGTGTCATGACCTGCGTGCCAAGAGCGTTGCTGAGCTCACAGACCGTCAACCCAATATTATCTTTGCGCGCACTATGGGCCCGCAAGGCGCAGAGATTTATCTTGGTGGATATCAAGAAACAGTCCCCGTATTTCCTGTTGAAAAAATCGTTGATACAACAGGGGCTGGTGATGCCTGGGCGGGTGGTTTCCTCTATGGGTTGGCTTATGGGCGGTCTCTTTATGATAGTGCTCTGTTAGGCTCATACTGTGCTGCGCAAATTCTTGAGCATACAGCCGGGCGTCTGCCGTTTTCAACACAACTCAATTCTAATCTTTCGGATATCAAAGACGCATACCCGAAACTGACTCTTTAATCCTTAAAACTATCTTTGTTTTCCGGAGAGGGCTTTGTGATCTAATGGATTGTGTTTTTTATACTGTAATTTATAACCACTGCATCATCCTTATCTCTCAAACTGACATCGCTATTCCCTAGAGCTACCTCTTGGGTTGTAACAATGAGAAAGACACTCTCTTGATTTTGAAAAAGAAATATACAATAACCCATTCCGGTACCAGAACAATCATCAACTTCAATATATCCTTTATTACGCAAATAAGCGGCATGAAACCCAATCTCGTCATCTAGGCTGTTATTTAAAACTGGAGACCATCCACTTCTTAAAATAATGTCTCTAGCTTCTGAATAAGGGATATTTATGGGCAAAGATTGCTTGTCTGATTTATGATAGTAATAACCTAAGAAGATAATAGAAAGTACCCAAAAAACATGGAGTAGGTATTGTATATAATTTCTAAAGTTAAGCTTTGGCATAAGTCAAATATACAGCAAAGATTATCTTTCTAAAAGATCTTTAATAGTTTCAAAATCTGTCAGTGCTTTATTGTTACCAACGTCCCCATAGTAACTTTTATTAGTTTCATCTTTAGGAAAGGCTGCCCATTCTTTTGAAAGCCTTCTAATAAAATCTTTGGTGCTTATTTCACCCGATCTATATTTCTCATAGCCGCGATGATCTAACAATTCTCTTCCCATCTGATCTTGGAGCTTTTCATCAAAGATTTTATCATTGTCTAAGTTCATCTTCTCAACTAGAAAATCTAATGTAGTATCTTTAATTTGGTATCTACCTAGAGCTGTCGAGGCGGCTCCTTTTTGCTCTAGCTCTTTTTGCAAATCCTGAACTTCTTCAATTGTCATTGTTGTAAGGGGCGCTTCTTGACCACCAGCGATAATATTATAATTATCGCTGCTTTCAAGCCCGCCTATAAAATCAAGAAGTGCATTGCCCTTTTCTGTAGGTGCTATGATTTCAGGTTTTCTTTTGGGGAGAGGTGGAGATGTTTCTGTCTCCGCTTCTGTTTTTGGCTTATCAGCACTGGCCATTCTTATGGTCTTGCCTGTGGCATCTGTGGTGTTGGGACTGGCGGGTACACCGAAGCTGAGGAGTTGGTGTTTGGGGCTGGGTGTTGTGGTTGTGGGCGTGGTGGCCGCTGTGTAGATCGTATCTAAGATGCCACCTTTTCTGAGGTTGGGGTGTGGCTGTCGCTGTCTGGATTGGCCTAAGATACCGCCATTGATGACTTCGGGGGGCAGAGTTGATTGTTTCGTCTTCGGTTGGGCGATGATCTGTGAGCGGAGTGTTTGTTCTGTTTCTCCATCTGGTTTAAGGATACCATCCACTTTAAGCTTGTGATCTTGCTGGAAGGCTTTGATGCTTTGATCGAGCTCTTGAGTGATATAGTCATTGTCATTCTCGCTCTGGTAATACCCCAGATCACGGAGGCCTTTCTTTACACCGCGCACATCAGAGCCTTTGTTCATCTGTCGATTGCCCACGCTCTGATCTAAAAAGAATCCTAGTCTTGAACCCATCTTTCTTCTCCTCACCTTTGCTCCAAATACAAAAAGCCCCCTTAACGGGGGCTCCATCTCAATATCTACTGTATAGGAATAATATCCTATATAGTCCAGCCCGTCAAGGCCCTTTTTCTTGTTCTTGATGCGTGATATGTTCTAGCTTATGAACCAATTTATGACGTTGTGGTACAGCCTGACTATTTTTATTTCAGCCTTTCTGCTGTTCTCTGTCCAACCCATGGTAACAAAAACCTTGCTCCCCATACTTGGTGGTGGTTCTCATGTTTGGATTGTGAGCGTCGTCTTCTTTCAAGTTATTTTAATGCTGGGTTATGGCTATGCTCACCTGCTTCATATTGTACTTCCAGCTCAACCCACTAGGCATATTATCGTGCACGGTGTTTTTATTCTTCTCGGCCTGATCAGCTTGCCTATTTTACCACTGTCTGTTTTAACAGATGTTGATTATCAACATCCCATGGTCTGGCAATTTATGTCGCTCTCAGCGATGATCGGCCTGCCCTTTTTTGTTCTGTCTGTGACCGCACCTTTGTTTCAAAAATGGTATGGATATCTCAATACACCGCACTCTCAAGACCCCTATTTTCTCTATGGCGCAAGTAATGCTGGGAGTTTGATCGCATTGCTATCCTATCCTTTTATCATTGAAACAGCTTTGACCTTAGAATATCAACATACAGCTTGGTTCTATGGCTACATTGCCCTAACCATTATCGCCCTGATCACTTTTATAACATTTATCAAAACCAACCCCACAGTGGCAAGGCCAGCCACGCCCCATAAAGGCCACCTCTTTCAATGTTCTGGGCGGCAATGGCGACAATGGGTGTTCTGGGCTGCTATCCCTTCAAGCCTTATGCTGGGCCTGACCAGCATTGTGACACAAGATATTATGAGTGTGCCATTGTTTTGGGTGATCCCTCTAGCGCTTTATCTCTTGAGCTACATAGTCACCTTCCGCAAAAAGACACAAAAATGGCTGGATCATATTGATCCTGTTTTCATCACACTTGCTATTGCCTCTGTTATGATGAGCATCCAGGGTGGCCGCTTGAGCGCCTGGCACCTACTTCTTTTCGTGGTGACATTTATGATCATCGCGATTGCCTTCCACCATAAAATCTACATGACGCGCCCCGATACTGAGCGGCTCACAGAGTTCTACCTTGCCATTGCCGTTGGAGGCGCTTTGGGTGGCTTGTTCAATAGCCTTGCCGCACCGCTTTTATTTGATCGTGTCATTGAGTTTGAACTTGTTTTAGCTCTGTCTCTTTTTGCGTCTTTATTTTTAGAAGGGTTTCAGTTGGAACGGCTCTACCGCCACCAATTCTTCCCCTTATTGCCTTTAAGCGTTCTGGCTCTTAGTGCATTGACAGCGATCCTTTATTCTCTTGGTCATCTCAATCCAGAGTCTATCCTTATTGCTCTGGGTATTTTAGCGATTGCATTGTTTGTTTGGACTTTAGAATTTTGGTCCCTGTCAGCACCACTTATTCTTGCACTTTTCCTTATCCCTTATGGTTTAAAAGGACAACTTGGTGATTACGAGATCATTCATACAGAACGGAATTATTATGGTGCCTCTGTGGTGATGCGTCATCAAGACGATCATATACCCATCTATAGATTGGTCCACGGAACAACATTGCATGGTCAACAATACCGGGGGCATCCATATAGCCAAACACCCCTAGCCTATTACGGCCAAGGCAGTGGCTTACAAGATATTATTGATTATTTGAATGATCAGAAGAAGCCGCAGCGCATAGCTGCTGTTGGTTTGGGGGTTGGAACAATGGCCTGCCATGGTGAGCGTCGTCGTCATATCGATTTCTATGAGATTGATCCCGCTGTTATCGATATTGCAAAAAACGCCGATCTTTTTACTTATCTTGAACAGTGCCCTTATTCTTCGATTATTGAGGATGATGGGCGATTGGGACTATCGAATGCGCGAACCGCATCTTATGATGGGCTGATACTGGATGCGTTTTCATCTGATAGTATTCCAGCACATCTTCTCACCCTTGAGGCTATTAACACCTACCAAGAAAAACTCAAAACTGGCGGCTTTATATTGTTTCATCTTTCCAACCGACACCTCTCTTTAGCACCATCGGTTGCACGCACACTCAAAGAAGCCGGATGGATGTCGTACCGTAAAGTAAGCAAAACAAAAAAGCGCAAAACACTTTCCCTGGAGAGCGCAGGCGAAGATCAAAAGAAAGATATTGATATTAGTGACCTTGTGTTTGGTGCAGAATATGTTGTTGCTCTGTCACCTGAAAAGGCCAAAGACATGAATTTTTATTTGCGTTTTCGTGGATGGTTGCCCATGCAAGTCGAAGCAACAGCCCCTTT
>CAXRKA010000049.1:0-4797 GCA_964231155.1 Alphaproteobacteria bacterium
CGTGAAATCAAAGGTATTGTCGACAGTATAGAAATAGACAACATGGGTAATTTAATTGCCCTGAAAAAAGGAAAGTCATCTAAGAAAAAAGTGATGGCAGCCGCTCACATGGATGAGATTGGTTTTATGATCTCTCATATTGATGATGAGGGTTTTGCACGTTTTCAAACTTTGGGTGGCTTTGACCCTAAAACTTTGACCGCACAAAAAGTCACTGTACACGGTAAAAAAGATATTATGGGTGTTATGGGTGTGAAACCTATTCATGCTATGAGCCCTGAGGAGCGTAAGAAGCTTCCTAAACTTGAGGATTATTATATTGATTTTGGTTTGCCAGCCAAAGAGGTTAATAAGATCGTATCACGCGGTGATTTTGTCACACGCTTTACTGATTTCACAGAGATGGGTAACTCGGTTTGTACAAAATCACTCGATAATCGCTTTGCTGTGTTTCAATTGATTGAGAGTCTAAAATCAATGAAGAAGCCAGCCTATGATTTCTATGCCGTCTTCACAGTTCAAGAAGAGGTGGGTTTGAGAGGAGCTAAAGTCTCAGCACATAAAATTAATCCAGACTTTGCTTTTGGCTTGGATGTGACGGTTGCTAATCACACACCTGGCATCCAAAAACAAGATCGTGGCCCTAAAATGTCTGGTGGGCCGGCTGTGATGTATAAAGATCGTTCAGCCATAGCTGATAGCCGCATGATTAAATATATTGAAGGTGTAGCTAAGAAAGCTAAAATCACTATTCAGCCTGAAATCATGGATATGGGCGGTACAGATACAGCCTCTATGCAAATGGGCGCTGATGGTGCAATAGCCGGCGGTATTTTCTTGCCAACGCGCTACCTTCATACGGTTATTGAGATGGCCGATAAGACGGATATTGCGGACTGTATTACGCTTTTAACAAAATGTGTCGAAGGGCTTGATAAATTTAACCTGAAATGGTCATAAATTTATCTGTTTTCTAAGGGGCAATTTATTTGACTCTGCCATGGATTATGGTAAATATAATCCATGGACTCCATTATCACTCATTTAAAAAATTATGGCTTTGATCTCAATGACCGACAGGCTAGTGTTTTAAGGGCAGGCCTAAGGCGTTGGGAAAAAGAATATTTGCCTGAATTCTTTGCTGTGAACGGTAAGGCTCTTTTCAGTTTTTGTAAAACTGAAGATGAACTTAACGGTCGTCGATTTAGAGCCCGTTATTGCTATATTCTCCATCGCAATCAAGAAGTGTCTTTTAAAACATTTAAGGTTAATGCACCCAATTCAAAAAGTTACAACGACTATCGTCATCAAGTCTTTCACAATACACAGATTAAACGTGGGCAAACGGGCAGAGGAAACGCACTGGACACTGCTGATCTCATCTTGAGAATTGACGAAGAATTGGTGGAAGATTGTTTGTTTTGTATTGAGGATATCTTTGAAAAGTTGAGCCTGACAGAAGATGTTCTGAAGTGGGAAAATGCAGCACGTATGTTAAGGCTACATTTGCTTGAGTATATTCAAAAAGACCATAGTCAGAAGCTCTTCGCGTTTTTAAAGCATTTAAGTATTGAAGCTCTCCGTGCATGTATACATCTCAATGATTTTCAACCCAAAGTCTATAACGCTGTTGCGCGTCATGATGATCCTAAAGCGCAACTTTATTTGTTCCAAGCTATGAAGGCTTCTGAGATTGCTGCATATATTATTTTACAGGAACAAGATAAATTGGGTTTTCCTTCACAAGACAGTAATAAAGAGCGAAACCAATTTATTGAAGATATTATTCAAGGGTTATCACTCACAACGGCTTTAGATCGGCATTTTGCTTTATATAAGCCTGAGAGCGATATACAGATGGATGACAGATTGCCTCGGAGTAAAAATAATAAACATCTTGAATTCAACCGTTCTCAGGTTCGCTATCTTCAAAAGATGTCATTCAAAACTATGAATCAAGAACAAAAGAAAGAAGTAAAGCAATATATTGAGGCTTTGGGCAGTATACAGCCAGTCATTTATCCAAAATCAGATGTTATCAATGAGCCTTTTTTTCGCTACTACCATTTGGCACAAAATATAGCGCTGGTATTTAACCAATCTGTTTCAGAGTACATGATGCGGAATAGGCATCTGTGGCAGATTAAAGATGTAAAAGGCGAGTTACCTTATCAAAGATATTCCGACTTTCTGGATTGGAGTATGGCCTTATCAAAACGTATTGTGATTCCTGCTGTACTTAATGCAATGGAGAATGATGACACAAAGATAAGCTTTAAAACCCACCTAAAGTCACATATGGGATTTAAAGGTACACTTTTAAATAATACTCAGAATTATCCAATCAATGCGGTTATTCGTAAGCTGGATTATCATTATTTAACTTATCAGCCTATTAATCGTATTTTTAAAGCCTCTCATCTCTGGCATCAGAACGTGAATGATATTATTGACCAAATTGATACATTAAATGTCGATAATTTATCATTGAGCCCACAGTGGCTACCTTTGTCTAAAAGAATGACTTATAAAGGTAAGATTGAAATTGTTCCTTTAACGAGTAGCAATGCCCTCAAGGAAGAGGGGCGAGCATTGGATCACTGTGTAGGAGATTATTCAGCGTCTGCGTATAACCAAAAATCACATTTCCTAAGCTTTAGAGATGCCAAAACAGGTGAAAACTTAAGTACAGCTGAATTAACGGAAGTGCAGCCTAATGATGACCGGCCACCATTTTTAAAGGTCAGGCAACATCGTGGCTATGATAATCAGTATGTTTCTGAGATTGAGACAAAAGCCCTGAAATGGTATATGAAAGAAATTCACGATAATCCCCCAGATTGGGAAGCCATTGAAAAAAGAAGAGAGAAATTAAAGCTAGAGGCACCCAAGTCCTCTAAAGCATTTATTGGCTATGATTTTGAAGATCCGGAAAAATGTGAGGCCATATTTTATATTTATCGCCCGTATCTGCCGACCAAAGCAGAAAGAAATATGACTTATGAGGCGTGGCTAGACAGTCTTGATATCACAAAGATGATTGAAGACGTCAAAGGCGGTGTTCAGAAAACCATCGCGAATGGATATGAATATGCAGTTTGATCCAATTATCAATATGCTTGAAGAACAAGGTTATGTTTTTGATGAAAAACAGAAAGCTGTTCTTGGACAAAAGCTTTCTGAGTGGGCGAGTGTTTATTTCTCTGAATATGTTGAAGGTGAAGGACAACAAAATGGACTGCATATTTTTGGTTTTTCGGATTGGCGTCAAACTCTTGAAGATAAGCCTAAGACATTGAACCACTATGCCTACTTGAGACATAAAAATGGGGATGTTTCCTTCCACAGTTTTGGTGACTCAAAGGTAAGATATGAGAATTTCAAAGACAAAGTTTTTGGCTCAACTAATATTCGCAAAGGTCAAAAGCGTCGCGGTCAATCATTCCAATCATTGGATGAGTTCTTAAACATAGATGATAAAGTCACAAAGCGTGGAATTAAGGTGATTAAATCTTCACTTAGCCATCTGTTTATCTGGCAACCAGAAACATGGAAAGCACTGAGCACAAGTTTAGAACATTTGCTCGGTGACTTGTTGCTGAAAGAGCGTAAACATGCGCTTTATCGTTTTTATAAAAGCCTCAATCCGTTGGCCGTGAGAGCGTGTTATGAGTTGGGAGATTTTCAGCCCAAGATCTATAATGAGATGGTTGCTGATAAAGATCCACAAGCACAAGTCTACAAACTTCAAGCAATGCAGGCGTCAGATGTTGCAAAGTATTTCATTCTAGGTAACTCAACCAAGCTTGGCTTTAAAGAGCAAGGAACAACAGAGCAACGTTATCGTTTCAAAGAAGATATTATTGAAGGTATGCCGCTATTGGAAGCTCTAGAACGCCACTTTGATTTATATGACGATATAGATTTAGGTCCAGCTCAGTTGCGATATTTAGCCAAAATGGATTTATCGAATGGTGCAGAAGATCTCACTGGTGTTAGTGATTATATCAAAAACCTTGGCCATATACCTGCGTCTTGGTATCCACAACCAGCAAGATTTGATCAGTCTTTTCATGGCTTTGTTGAGCTTCAAAAAAATAAATCTGACATCGAAGAAGAGCCTTTGAAAAACGTTGTCATGAACAACAAAACAAAGTGGCATGTGGCTCCACAAAATCAACATAATTTGCCGTATCAATATCATAAAGATTTACTCGATTGGTCTCATGATATTGCAAAAATGACAATTCACGCGCTTATTTTGAATAAGATTGAGGATGAAGAGGCGCGCAACCAATTGAAAAAGCACATAGAGGCTATTTCTGCGGGTCGTCGATCAGTCAAACAAAACAGCGATCTTTTTCCGATCTATGCTTTTATAAAGTCTTGTGATTTTTGGCCGATGAAGGGGCAGACAATGGTTAATGTATTGCGTGCCTCTAAACGATGGCACGATAATCGATCTGATATCATTATGAAGGTCAAGACAAACTCCGATATGAAGGTCGCTGAGATTGAATGGCTCCCTCTATCAGAGCCTATGAAGTCTCCACAAGGACTTATTGTAAAGCCCATGGTGTCTGGCAAAGAGCTCATTGAGAATGGACAAGTGCTTGATCATTGTGTGGCTGATTTTACATCGAAAGCTTATGAAAAAAGCACGCATTTTTTAAATCTGGTTTCGGTTGATACGGAGCAAGCTGTCTCAACGGTTGAATTGAAAGAAGCCCAAAGGAATAAAAGACGTGGTTTAGAAATTACGCACCACCGCGGTTTTGGAAATAAAACACCAAGTGG
>CAXRKA010000050.1:0-20321 GCA_964231155.1 Alphaproteobacteria bacterium
AGCTTTCGTTGGCCGGACACCAGGTACGGAACGATAGCGCACAGTATGATCAAGCTTGCGTTCGCTCACATTACGCTTCTTACTTTTTTTGATCGGCTCTTTAATGACCGTTGAGCGCTTGATCTCAACTTTTTCACCAATCTTAATCTGATCACCTGGCTTAATGATCATAACCTCATTGGGCCAACGTGGATCATTCTCTTTAATCCCGAGATTCTTCAGTTCCTTCTCTAAAACCAACCATGTATCTGCATTACAAATGACCATCTCTACATTTTGGCCCTCTTGAACGCGATACGCCGTGCCACCAATATGATCAATATGTTGGTGCGTATAAATAATACGCAAAGGCACATCTTTTTCAGGTTTGGCTATGACGCCGTCAGCACCATGCTTTAAGCGGTCCAGTGGGCGGAAACCATCATCAACCAAGGTTTGTATCTTTTGTGTTTTGCCATTTTCATCACGGTAATCATGGGTATAGAGGTACATATTGGGGCCAATGACACTTGGCTCTGAATGATCATTCCCCCCAAGAACTTGATAGGTTAATCGACCACCATCTTCCCAATACGCTGGTGGTGTAACACGGTTGAGAACATCAAACAAAAGATTGTCTTCAATAATGTCACGCCCAATTGGCACTTTCTTCTTTTCCAAAGAATCCATGGTCTGCCACGCTGCACGCACCACACGTGACACAGATTTCCAATCCGTGATATTGACAGTTTTTCCCATAAAGCGACATTGTCTCACTTGTGAAAATTCTGTGATCTCACCAGGACGTGGGGCGACGGGCTCAAAAGTCAGAGACAAAATATTATAATCACGATCACTATCTCCCAACCAGCCATCAATACTGAGCTTAAAGACGCCTGTTTTCTCATCTTTTTCTACATGGAAACGGGCACCAACCGCACGGCCATTGGGCAAATACTCAACCACTTCACGTGTCTGATTAGGGATCTCATCTTCATGATCTGTTTTAATCCCGACAAACGCAGGAATGGCAAAAGATGGAACAACGAAATATGCCGAATCATATTCAAGCCCCTCTTCTTCAGGTGCAAAATATGCCTCATCATTGCGCAACATATTCCAAATTGGGATGCGCCCATCATTGTCATTGGGACTCCAGAAACCTTTCGCGCGCAGCTCAGATAGAATATTGGGAAACTCACCAGCATCAAATTGGCGCATAAAGCCTTGATACATGGCCTTAAACTGATTCATGTCTTTTCTTGTAGACAGGCGGTCCATAATATCTTTTCTAAAAACCTTGGCACCAATAATATCAACACCTGTTTTCTCTTCATTGATGTACCCTGTCTGGACCTCAATAACGGGTATCTCCTGGACTTCATGCTGGTCGGGGTGCCCAACATAAGCGTAGATGGTCAGCTTATGGCCACCGCGTCTGTTTTTTCTGATAGAGGAAGAATAAAGGTGATAACCGGCAGTATTGTCTTGGATGTGCGTGCGGATAACATCACTGGTGATGGTACGTTTATGTTCATGATAGTCATGATAACCCAGCATTGCTGCGATTCGGGCATCTGAAAAACCATCATTTTGAGCCATGCGACTCCACCCCATTTAGTTCTTAATTATTATCTCGGGTAATGTTCCTTACC
The DNA here is from genome assembly GCA_964231155.1 of Alphaproteobacteria bacterium. Lineage (GTDB taxonomy): Bacteria > Pseudomonadota > Alphaproteobacteria > Micavibrionales > SZUA-601 > CAXRKA01. Next base: position 1,635 of record CAXRKA010000050.1, read on the forward strand.
GAGAAAAATAATGGAGAATTATGTAAGGAAAAGTCAATAGTAAATGAAAAATTAATTTGCCGAAATACGTATAAATTCTGACTGTTCTGCTAAATCTTTGAGCGTTAAACAGCCTGTTAATGTGAGCGTCCTTTTTATCGAATGAGACACACCTTCAACAAGGTCTTTAACGGAACCTTCGTTTTGAACATATTGGCTTTCGCCATAATCAATATGGCCAGATTCATAATACCTAGAGACAGGTTGAAACAGTTTATACGTTATATTGTTATGGATCTTAACGTCCGCAGGACTTTCAGCGCAGCCAGCTAAAACCTGTCCAAGCATAACGCCTGAAGCGCCGGCTGCAAAAGCTTTAGACAGTACATCACCATGGTGTGAGACGCCTCCAAAAATAACCGGTGTTTGGGATAGTTGACATTGAGCATAAACATCCATGAGCGCTGAGATACTCGGAACACCCACACCGGTCCCTTTCAAAACTGTTGATTGTTCACATGAGCCAATTCCCACCACAACCGCATCAGCCCCGGCATCAATAACTGCGCGTGCACCATCTTTGGTTGCTATATTGCCTACGATAACATCAAACTTATAGTCTCCCGACATGCGTCGAAGACTCGTGACGGCTTTAAGTACATTTTTGTTATGCGCATTCAAACTTTCAATGAAAATAGCGTCAGCTCCAGCTTCAATAATAGACTTGGCCCTTTGTTCATCATCAACACCTATGGCTGCGCCAACCATAAGGCGACCATTTTTGTCTTTAGATGAAACGGGCGTTGTATCGGCTTGCAACACATCATCAGCTGTCATTAAACCCATCACACGGTCTGACTTATCAACGACAATCATAAAAGCAACGCCTTGCTGCTCAAACACTTCACGGTAGTGACGTTCTGACATGCCATTTTTGATCTTTGACGTTGCTGGAGAGATCATGATATCAGCCACCAAAGCAGATTGGTCAGCGTTTTGTTCAATCAGTTGCGGTTGAATAATCCCCTTGATAAACTGACTTCTTGCATCTATCACAGGCAAAACAGGTAAGCTATTTTTTTCTATGATGTCTTTTGCTTCTAGAACAGATGTGCCTGGTAGAATTGTTTGTATAGGGCGGATAAAGCTCGAAACCTTATCTTTTATTGTCTTGATGGTTTGTGCCTGTGCTTCAGGCGTTTGGTAACGGTGGACAACACCTATGCCGCCACTCATTGCCAAGGCAATAGCCATAGCTTCATTTGATATACACGGTACAGGCGCGCCAATAATGGGGCGACGCAGTTGAATATTTTTTGATATTTGAGCTGTGGTCTTCACCTCACTCATACGATAATTTGATGCCCGCGGTCGGATAGCGACATCTTTAAAACCAAGACCTTGCTGTAACGATTGTGTGTTTGTGTCTTTAACCATAGCGCCTAGCTTTCTATACAAGATCTAGAGTAGCGGTCTTTTTCTAACAAATACTTTAATCCTCAAGATCTTCGAGACCACGCCCATGAAAACCAGAAGCGAAAACATAGGTTTCAGATGAATCATCCCGACTAGCCTTGGGTTTGATATGACGCACAGTCTCAAAATTTTTCTTGAGCGGGACCAACAAATCCTCTTCCGCTCCACCTTGAAACAACTTGGCTATATATATCCCATCATCCGCCAGAATATCTTTGGCGAAATGCCATGCCTCTTCAGCAAGAGCAATAATACGCAAATGATCTGTTTTTTGGTGGCCTGTCGTGTTGGCTGCCATATCTGAAACCACAGCATTGACCTTCCGACCGCCAAGTTTTTCAAGGATAAAATCTTTGGTGTCTTGCTCTGTGAAATCACCCTGATACAAAAAAGCACCAGATAAAGTATCCATCTCTAAAAGATCAATACCGATCACAACCCCATCATTTTTATCGGGTTCAACACGCTCTACAATCAGTTCTGTCCATGATCCAGGCGCTGCACCTAGATCCACAACCACCGAGCCTGGTTTGAGAAAAGGATAACGATCATCAATCTCCATCAACTTAAACACAGCCCGTGAACGGTAACCTCGATCCTTAGCTTCTTGTACGTAAGGGTCATTCAATTGGCGTTGCAACCATCGTGTTGACGATGTTTTGCGACGTTTAGCCGTTTTTACATTGCGTGTCTCCATGCGACCACGAAGATAATTCCGTGTCTTGGAGCGCCCAGATGCTTTGCGCTTATCACCTTTTGAAGTTGTGGTGTCTCGACGTTTAGGGCTCATAATGTTATTTGTATACCTTGTATATTTTGTTTATTATTGTCCTTATGCACCTATTTAGGCAATCGAACAATCAGTTTTAATCCGCCGTATGCTTGGCTTTCGGCCAATCGAACGTCACCGCCATGGCGCCGAACAATATCTCGTGCAATTGATAAACCAAGGCCAACACCGGCTTCATCTAAATTGCGCGCCTCATCAAGGCGCATGAAAGGTTTAAATACATCCTCATAGGCGTCTCTATTAATCCCTGGCCCATCATCTTCAAATTGGATTTCAATGGCTGCCGGTAAATCATTGATGGAGATCGTACATTGACTTGCATATTTCAGAGCGTTCGACACGACATTATTAAAGACCCTCTCTATAGCATTAGGATCAATCTTCAAAACAATCTCACTCTCAATACCATTAAGTTCAAGGATAATATGCTCCGATATATGTCGCTCCACATAAGATTGTATAAATGAGACAATATTGACATCTTCAACATTATGCTGGTCATTACCGTGCGCAAAGGCCAGATAGGCATCGATCATAGACACCATATTTTGTAGGTCTTTTTGCAGCTCAATCACATCTTCACTGGATTGATCCATCATTTCCAACTGCAACTTCATGCGCGTTAATGGAGTTCGTAAGTCATGTGATACACCCGCCAACATTTCTGTGCGCTGCTGGATCTGTCTTTTGATACGTTCACGCATCACAAGAAATGCCTGTGCGGCTTGACGCACCTCTGTTGCACCAGCTGGACGAAAACGACTTTGCACATCATTGCCCTTACCAAATTCCTCAGCCGCCTGTGCCAAACGACGTAACGGGCGGATTTGGTTACGCATAAAGATTGTTGCTATAGCTAATAAAAACAACCCAGCACCAATCATTGATGCCAAGAGAACATAGGTTGTTGTTGAGAAAATCCGCTTACGCGCACTCATAATCTCAATATTAGATGCACCAAGCTGTATACGCGTGATCAGGCGATCATCTGTTGTAATCAAAACATAGAAGGGATAGTTGAGCTTTTCCTCAAGCGCTTGCTGAAGCTTTGTTTCAACCAGAAATGACTTTGATAACCTGCGCGCATTTTCATCCAAGCGCATTTGCCCATCATGAATGGCCACAATAATGCCCAGATTACGGTTGGCATTTTTAACAATCTCTTGTAGAGCATTTCTATTTTGTTTATTAAGTGCGGACTCAACCTGCTCAGAGATATAGGCCACTTCACCCGCATAAGAAATAATAAGGCGCTCCGTCGTTGTAGACCAATGTCGGTCAAAAAAGACAAAAGCTGATATCGACACTGTCAGCAAAACGGGCGTCATGATAATCAAAAATGAACGCGCAAACAGGGTCTTCGGCAGAAATGGCTGAAGTACCTTCCGCAGTATAACGCCTATACTGATGCTTGAGTTACCGATCATAAAGCGCGTACCCCCGTCCACGAACCGTCACAATATAGCGTGGATTTTTAGGATCCGCCTCAAGTTTTTGCCTCAAACGATTCACTTGGACATCAACTGTGCGCGTTTCGGGGTCAATATCTAAGGCCTCACAAAGCGTGTCACGCTCGCACACGTCACCCATATGCGTCATCAATACAGATAAAAGTCCCGCCTCAGAAGCACTGAGATCAATCCTTTGATCGCCTTTATAAAGTATGCACTTGTTATCATAAACATAAGGACCAAAATTAATACTCTGACTTGTCGCTTTAACACGCACACGTCTAAGAATGGACTGAATACGCAATAAAAGTTCTTTGGGTTCAAAAGGTTTAGTCAGATAATCATCCGCGCCCAGTTCTAAGCCTTGTATACGATCTTCGGCCGTATCTTTTGCTGTTAATAACAAGATAGGCGTTGGCTTTGATTGCTCTCCAATCTTTTTTGCCACAGTAAAACCATCCATTTTAGGCATCATGACATCCAAGATCACAATATCAAAACGCGCACGCTGCATGATATCCAGCGCCATCTCACCGTCTTTGGCCGTAATAACAAAACAATCATTCTTTTGCAGATAGCGTGATAAAAGGTCGCGGATCCTTAAATCATCGTCCACTACCAGGCAATGTATTTTCTCACTCTGTGTCTTGATGCTCATAGAAAATCATTTCTGTTATTTCTTCTTGCGGTCAATTCATCCGCAGCCTAGGTTTATATTATAAAATATTATTTAGGTATAACCCATGACAAAAATGGCACAAAACATTTTTAAGCGTCTCTGGTTCCGTCGTGCCGGAATTGCCTTCGTGCATGATATGCTCGCAGCCATTGTATCTTTGCCCATCGCATTTTATTTGCGTGTTGGGAACGATATTCTTGACCCCAAATATCTTGATATTCTCATGGTCGCCACACCGATTTATGCTGGTGTAGCTGCGATTAGCTTTTGGGCCTGTGGCTTGTACCGTGGTTTATGGCGCTATGCATCCATTAAAGATATGAACAATATTTTGAAAGGTTCTCTGCTTTCCATTATTGCCTATCTCCCTGTCTTTTTCATCTTCAACCGCCTTGAAGGCTTCCCCAGAACAGTACCCATCATCCAGCTTATGATTGTTGTGGCTATTTTGGGCGGATCACGCACTCTATATCGCATGATCTGGAGACGCTATTTTTCAGATGAATTTTATGCCCATGATAAAAAGAATCGTATTCCTGTCCTTCTTTATGGTGCAGGAGATGGTGCAGAGTTGTTTATCCGTGCCTCACAAAAAGGCCCTTCTAACTATGAAGTTGTGGGCATTATTGATGACCGGCGCCTTAATAAAGGGCGCACGATCCATGGTGTTAAAGTTCTGGGGGGCACCAAAGATTTTGATAAGGTGATAGAGAAACTCTCACGTAAAGAGAAAATGCCTCAGCGCCTGATCTTTACATTACAAGAAGGGCGCAAAGACACGACTGACGGCACGCTTATGCGCAAAATCACAGAATGTGCAGAAGCAAATGGTCTCACACTTTCACGTTTGCCACGCCTTGAGAATTTCCGCAAGATCGACGACGCAAAAACAATAGAGCTTCAGCCGATTGCTATCGAGGACCTTCTCGGCCGACCACAAAAAGTTCTCAACAAACAACAAGTTGAACAAATGCTCACAAATAAACGTATCTTAATCACCGGCGCCGGTGGCTCTATCGGCTCTGAGCTCTGCCGTCAAATCATGTCGTTTAAACCTGACAGCTTGATGTTGCTGGATAATGGTGAACATAATCTCTATCAAATTAAAATGTCTCTCAATGAGCAAAATGGCAATACATCTTTTGATGTGGCCTTATGTGACATCAGAGATCGCGATCGCTTAGCACAGATTTTTGACCGCTATCACCCTGAAGTTGTATTTCATGCAGCCGCTTATAAACATGTGCCTATGATTGAAAGTAATCCGGCTGAAGGCGTTTTGACCAATGCAATAGGTACACGCAATGTCGCTGATGCCTGTAAAGTGGCTGGTGTCGAGGCTATGATCCAAATCTCAACAGATAAAGCGGTCAATCCGACCAATGTCATGGGCGCAACCAAAAAGCTAGCCGAATACTACTGCCAATCCTTAGATCTTGATCCACAATGTAAAACACGATATGCCACCGTGCGCTTTGGTAATGTTCTTGGTTCAAGCGGTTCTGTTGTGCCTTTATTTGAACGCCAGCTTAAAAGTGGTGGCCCCTTAACAGTTACAGACCCTAATATTGAACGCTTCTTCATGACGATTCCCGAAGCCGTTGGGCTTGTACTCTCAGCCTCTGCTTATGGTATTAATCCCAAAACCAATAAAGATGATGGGCCGATTTTTGTTTTGGATATGGGTGAACCCATTAAGATTGATGAAGTGGCACGACAAATGATCCGTCTTGCTGGCTATGTGCCCGATCAAGATATCAAGATTGTTTATACGGGGCTACGTCCAGGTGAGAAAATGTATGAAGAGCTGTTCAATACTGGTGAAAGCATTAAACCAACAGAACTTGAGGGCATTCAAATTGCTGAACCAGATCCTATTGAACGCCAGGTCCTTATCAAAGCCATTAAAGATCTAGAAGCCGCAGCCCGCATTAATGATGAAGCTTGGATTATGCGTCTTTTACGCCAATATGTTCCCGGATACACAAATGAAGCAGCCGACTTCAAGGCTGTTGCTGGCAAGAAATAACTGTCACTAATATTCTTTTTTCATGATCTTTTGCTGGCGGCGTTCCCAGTCACGCTGCTTGATACTGTCGCGCTTTTCGTGCGCTTTCTTACCCTTTGCTAAGCCAAGAAGGCACTTCACCAATCCACGTTTATTAAAAAACAGCTTTAGGGGCACCAGTGTCATGCCTTTTTGTTCAATAGAACCTACAAGCTTTTTGATTTCATTGGCTTTGAGTAAAAGCTTACGTGGGCGTGTCGGCTGGTGCTGAAGATGTGCACCGGCTTGCTTATATTCAGCAATATGCACACCGTGTAAAAACGCCTCGCCATTTTCAATATTAGCATGAGCAGATTTTATATCCCCCTGTCCGAGGCGCAAAGATTTAACCTCGGTTCCCATCAACTGGATACCGGCCTCATATTGATCAATGATCTCATAATCGTAACGCGCACGACGGTTTTCTGTGATCATGTCTCCATTATGTTTGACAATCTTACTCATAACCCTGTCAGACTACTGCGCACCCCACAACTTCGCAATAATAAAAAAGCCATGCAGCATTACATGGCTTTTACTTCTAATCTATACAAAGAAACAATCGTTATTGTTCTCCGTCAAAGTATGATAAATCCATCGGGCATTGCTGTAAGTCTGAACATAGAGTGTAACGTTTTGTCTGAATGGCACCCTCTTCGTCAACATAGTAAATCTCTTTATCGATTGGCATACCTTCACGCAACAGCTCTTCATTATAGGCATAGGTTGCATATAGACGTGAGAAATCATCATCATCTAAAAGTTTTGTTTTGTCTTCGTTATCTGCAATTTCAGTCTGTCCCATTGGAAAACCAAATTGAGTGAGAGCAATCATCGGATACTTACGGAAAATATGCGAACTATCGGCTGTTTCTTCTAATTTAGGAACAGAGATGGCAGAATTTGGCCAATAATTACCCTTGTTAAACACAGCACCATTCTGTGCGAAAATAATACCCCTCCAGTGCATTGGAATAAATGTTGTGCCGTCATCATTTTTCTTCTTAAATGTTTTTATTAAAGGCACATAATAAAGACCACTACCATCTGTGGGATAGCCGTTTGATCCACCCTGATTGACATCCCATTTTTCTGGTGTCATTGATGTTGATTTGGTTGATTTACCAAAGTAAATACAATGTTCTGGTGGGCGCGGTTGGTTCGAATCAAAGCCAATCGCACGATGGCGGAAGAAGGGATTGCCCCACTTATAGAACATGAATCTACCATTTATGGTTTCCCTACTATTTAACGTAATCAAACCTTCATCTGGCGTACCAGTAGTATCACTACGTTCATTGTTTTCAACACCAAGATCTGCTGGAACAATCGCATTTCTCCTCTTGATGTCTTCATACTCACCCTCCATGCTGATTTGGGTCACGTTCGTCGATAAATATTCATGGAAAGGTTCATAGATATAATCTTGATCGACATTTCCCCATTCTCTTGGCCACTGTCCAGGATCTAAACGGCCATGGTGGACATAATGTGTGGATGAGCTTTCTGTAATACCTTTTCCTGCCCTATCAGTTTTAGGTATATCATTTAAATTCTTTGGATCTTTGTCAGAATATAAACCTGCAACTGCATTACCAGCATCTCCAGCACTTGTATCTGTACCTGTGCCCCCAACCAATCGGCACTGAGGGTCCTCATTTGGAGTATAAACAGATACTAAACAGCTCACTGATGAGCCATCTGTAGGTTGTTGACAACCCTCTTGTTCATTACCATTTGCATCATAATATGAGCAATCAGAACTTTCTTTCTCTATATAACAGTCCCCCCGGGAGCATATCTCTCCATCAGCACATAAGCCTTCTGTACAAGCCTTAACATTTCCACCCTCTATGCTAAGTGGATTGATATAATGTGTCCCGCCCTGCTTTAAAGTATAAGCCGCATAAACATGTTGTGGACAAACATTACACCATGGTGTTGTACAACATTCTTCCATCTCACCTTCGTTGTTTTCAACTACGGCATCTGGCTTAATAATCAAATAGTCGAGGGCAGAGAAACGATCGGATGGAGCTGGATTCATATCCTCGCTACTTTGTTCGCTATAGTCTGTCGCAAACAAAGCATTACCATCGGGGATACAGATTTGCCCTTCAGCTATATCAACATCACAAATGGGGAAGCCGAAGTATTCAGGCGCATTACAGTCATTCTCATTTGGATTACAACAAGAGACAACACCAAATGTACAACGTCCGTTTTCAAATGTACCTAAGTTTCCTTCTGTACACGGGCATGGCGGCAAGCCACTCTCCGTACAATCATTCACGGATAGGTCACAACAAGATAAGACTTGAACCTCTTCAGCACAGAAGCGTTTTGGAATGTGTCCCTGCGGAATAGGGTGCGGAACCGTCTCAGTGTACAGCGTATTCAACAACGTATTGGTTTCACCACTGGCTGTATTATACATGTAACAATCATCTGTCTGTTCGCCGCCTTCAACATAGGTTGGTATTTCGTAACCACATTGAACATTGGTGATCGGCTCATAACCGTAACAGCTTGCACGGATTTCATACCCGCCTCTCTCAGCAGAGTTTCTGAAGTTACCAAATAGGACATAATCTTTTCCTACAGTGACACCGAGATGTTCTATTCCATTGATATCAGAGTTAACAGCCAGGCGAATCCCTGGTGGAGGAATTGGAATACCACATTGGTCAAACTGTGTGACTTCCATTTCATCCCCTCTGAGAGCATTGGTCACAGCTGGATCTAGATTTCCACAACCCACAAAATCCATGATCGGACCACTTTCTTGATTATTTGAATCACAATTATCACAATCATCATAGAGGGCTTCAACGGGTGAGTCACCGTCGCCGATACCAAGCAAACCTGCGACACCGTTCCAGATACCCACCGTAACTTCGGGGTTCCAATTACTTTGAAGATCAAATCCATTGCGTGAAATATTCAGATCAGCATTGGCACGAACTAAACATTGATTCAGCCCACGAAACTCCGAACGACTGGTGGCTGTTGTCATACGGAAGCTAAAACATTGCTCTAGCTGCCTGTTCAAATAATTTGAAACATTTTCACAACTGAGTCCACCATTCATAGCAAAATCACTCAATCCACCCGTACGATTGGACAGTTCATCCATCAAACGATTCATGGCAGCATCAACAACAAAACCTTTGAGGTTTCCCCAAATCTTTTTAGCATCTTGGAACATGACATCAATGTGACCATCCACACATGAAAAGTTGAGGAAGCTTGAGCCACGCACATCAAACACAGCGTTACGGCGGATTTTTGCACGGTTTTGCACGTCTTCTGATAACCCTTGTAACTTATCAAAGATATTTTTATCACAGGCTGGATGCTGACTTGGATCGTTAACCACTGCAGCATCGGTGGTGGCATATGACGGTGTCGTCATGATTAGGGTTATAGCAAAAAGGATAATGGACATAAAGACCACTATCATTTTGTAATTGAATAAATTTAACTTTTTTGTGCCCTGGGGCATTCATCCATCCATAGCTGTTAATGTATTGCGCGTGCAATTCAATTATACCAAAAACGTTTAACAAATTCTTCCCATAATCGAAAAACTCTGATGTTTTTGATGATTTTTATGTTTATTTTAGACGTTTTTCTTGGCCATTCTCGTCAATCTTAGCATCCATCAGTATTGACGCCATAGGTAATTCAACCAAGCGCACACGAAAAGATGGCCGTGCAATGTCTGATTTGAACTCTTTCATAGCAACAATAAAACGTTCTGCGGCATCAACTGGCTCCGATTCTGCCTCTGGTCTCTGCATAAGTAAAACGAATTGATGGCTATCCGTACGTGCAAGAAAATCACTCATACGTCGTAGCTTTGAGACATACTCCGCAAAATCTTGTGTCAACGTGTTCATCTTATCAATGCCTAAGCTTTCAGATATTTGATTATAGTTATCCATTTCAAGGAACAACAAAAAGCCCTGCTCAGAATAACGATATGTTCGATCTAGAGCTGAAAGAAGGAGCTGAGAAAAAGGGCGTTTACCGAAAACAACACCCTGTGTACGGAAATCTGGCTCTGTATTGAGGCGTTTGTAGAAATTAACAAGTAGCTCTGCGTGCTCTAATTTCGTTACCACATCCTGCTCTTGAAATGATTTATCCATGTAATCATTCAAACCAGAGCGAATAATCTCTGTATTTTCTGGATCATGGGTGAGAACAAATAAATAAAGGTAAGATGCCCTTTGCTTCCAACGCAATTGCATGGCCATTGGTTTCGCAGATGGCAAAGGCACAGGATCAATCATGCCAACATCGTAGTCACCATTTTCAAGTTTCTCCAAAGCATTGTTTTTACTTGGATCAATCTCTACCTCGTGCCCCATCTCTTCTAGCATTGTGGCAAGCCTTTGGCTTGAGGTTCTATCTCGATCAACGATTAAAATTTTCATGATTTAGTTTTGTTTCTATCGTTCCAATAATATATTAAGTGCCATTCTAGACGAGCTTAGTGGCAAAATACTACTTTAACTTTAAAATTTTTGCCGAATCTGTTTGTTATTATTTGCGGTATTCGAACTTGTCAGAAAATCCACAAACATCAAAGACTTTACACTGATCACAGGCAGGCTTGCGTGCTTTACATGTATACCGCCCATGCAAGATAAGCCAATGATGTGCATCAACCAAATACTCTTTAGGAATACGTTTTAGAAGCCCCGCCTCAACATCTTCAGGTGTTTTACCAGGTGCTAAACCTGTACGGTTCCCGATCCTAAAGATATGTGTATCCACAGCCATAGTGGGCTCACCAAATGCAACATTCAAAACCACATTGGCTGTTTTACGCCCGACACCTGGAAGTGCCATAAGCTCTTTACGTGTGCGTGGTATTTGTCCCTCATATTGCTCGACTAAAATTTTAGATAGAGCAATCACATTCTTAGCCTTTGAGTTGTAAAGACCAATCGTCTTGATGTGCTCTTTTAAACCCGCTTCACCCAAATCTAACATGGCTTGCGGGGTGTTCACTTGATGAAAGAGGTTTTGTGTTGCTTTATTCACACCAACATCCGTACTTTGTGCCGATAAAACCACGGCCACCAACAGTGTATAATTATTAATATACTGCAATTCTGTCTTTGGATCAGGCCGTTCTTGCTTGAGGGTTTCAAAAAATATAGCAATGTCTTTTTTCTTCATAGATGGCACTCTATCACGTTTTTAAAATAGGGAAAGCTCTGTTCAAACTTCTAATACATTGAATGTACTACACATTATTGTATTCGTGTTATACTATAGTAATGATTCGACCTGTTAGAACAATGGGAGCATTCATGGACGGAACAGGGCCATATGATAAAGTTCAGAGAAATAATGAACTTCTGCGTACGCAAGAGATTGCGCGCGCTAAGGGTGCAAAGCGTAAACAACAAGACCCTGAACGCAACAGAGACCACCCCCCTCAAGACTCAAAAGATGATGATACAGAACAGCATTTTCCTGTAGATAAGATTGAACTGAGTGTTGATGCGCAATCCGTCAACTTAACAGACATACGTTATCTTGCAGAGCACTTGTTACGCCAAATGCGCCTTTCGGAAGAAAATGGCAATAAAGCCGATATGCAAACCGATTGTTTGCCTCAAAACAAAGAAATCTCACATGAGCTATCATCTCTTTATTCCAAAGCCACGCGCGTTTATGAATCACATATTGACGATAGCGAATCCTTGAACGATGCCGCTTCAGAAGCTCAGTTCCATGATCGCTCTGGCTTTTTGGAGCTGAACTGCTCGGAATTAAATGAGATGATCAATATTATCCAACATCTCAAAGCCATTGGACAAACTCATGTCTCTGTTAACCCAGAACAAACCTATTTTGAGCGCCTCCGACAACTGGATAGAGCTTTGAATAGATCCATAGATTAATCTAAGGGTGTTGTTTAATAAGTTTGTAATGGTGTTCAGGCTCGCCCGCTTGCATCTTTGCCCAAGACGATGTACCCCACTCATAGTGCCACCATTCCTTGTAATAATTGACAAAACCTTCTGAAGCCATCGCATGATAAAGCAAGCGTCGATGTGTTTGTGCCTCATGCATCCACGGCTCATTCTGGTTTGTTTCACAATGATCCGTTATATCTCTTTCATCCGCCAAAACATCATCATGGCTCATAACCAAAGGCTGCTTTTCATTATTTTTGTACCGAATAGTACAATCTATGGCACCGCCCGTTTGATGCGAAGATATAGAGTCACCAGGATAGGGGTTTATGCATAAAGTTTCTGCTTTTTTGAGGATATCTGAGAATGATAAGTTCTTATAGCGATCCTGTGCTCTTTTTAATGTTGTCTCCCACAGGTTTATTTGCTCTTCCAAAGAGCGCCAGCCCTCTCGGATGACAAGCTCAAGGCCATTCTCATCGAGTATATCATTTATGCTCTGCAGTTTCTGAGCAACAGTTTGGCGCAAATACACATCTGGAGACTCCTCTTCAGGACCCTGATAGCTATGCAGGGCCACAACACCATAATCCGCGATCAGAACCAACGGTTCATCAGCATCAACGCTAGCATCGTCATTCTCTGGAATACGCTTTATATCTATGGGGGTTTCACGCCATTTATCAAAATCTGATAACATAGCCGCTATCCTCTGTGACCAGTATTTCTGGCTCTGATGGGTTCTTTTCAATTTTTTGTCTTAAGCGATAAATATGTGTCTCAATCGTATGAGTCTCGCTGTCCTTATGATACCCCCAGACCTTAGTCATAAGGTCCTCTTTGGAGACAGGAGCATTCTGGTAAATATGGCTCAATGTCTCACATTCTTTATCTGTGAGATAAATAGTATCCCCCTGAGCTGAGGTCATACTACGGCGGAGTGGGCTGAAATCCCAATTTTTCATTTGTAGAATGTGTTCATTTTTATAAAGCTTTGTTAAACGCTGTGCCGCATCTGCAAGCTCGCCTGCACGTATAGGAAATGATAAACAGATTTGGCCATCACCATGGCCACTATAGTGCCCAATATCATCGATTTCAGCCAGAACAAGGCTTGCGCGATGGATAAGTGACCCTTCATTTCCATCAATACTGCGTGTATCAACGATCAAAATATCGCTGCAAATGTCAGATTTTAAGCTATTGATATGCTCTATATCGGCAAAAACCTGCTCAACAATCTCGATAAGTGTTGAATCTTGGGAAAAAATAGCGATTTTAGGGGCTTTTTGGTCGCTCATATCGCCATCATGGCACGAATTTCGCAGTGTTTCAATATATGGGATGTAATGTCTAAAAGGCAATGTGAGGTTTATTGATGAGCATAGGACCTAATCATTATTGGCAATCTGTAGAAATGCGTACAGCCAACTGGCCGCTCTATGAGCTGCCTTCAACGCAAGCGTCTGCTAAAACATCTAACACAAAAGAGGCTCAAACCTTTGATGATTTTATTGATATTGATGCACCGCTTGATGGTTTTGAATCAGACAATATCCAATCTTTTATGCCTCAATCTACGCCCGTTTCCAGTAATGAAGCAGAGATAGAACCAGAAAATGAGTCTTTTGGCTTTTTTGATGCCTTGGATGTGATTAATCCCCTACAACATATTCCCTTTGTTAGTCATGCTTATCGTTCACTAACAGGTGATGAAATTAGAGCCTCAGCTCAAATTATTGGCGGTGGGGTTTATGGTGGTGCGATTGGCGCTTTATTTGGGGTTGTTAAAGCCGTAGCAGGCACCGTTTCAGGTGGGACAGGCTCTAATGAAACCTCAAAAGCTTATACTGAAATTTATACCAAAGATAAGGCTCCTCTTCCGGTTGAAGATTCACATATTTTAGCTCAACTCAGTGCCTATGAAACGGTGTCTTTCCATGAGCATAGCGATATCAAAGATACTGCTCAGTCTTCTACACTAGACTCATCACGTTCATACGCCCTCAACGTGAATGATGATCATGCTGCCATTCAGCAGAAAATGCTGGATGCTTATACACAATATTAAATGATGAAAACAGAGGAATTCGACGCTTATCGCGTATTGAGTAACGCTGGGATTTAAGTCGAACGTGCACCAAACACAACCGTGCCACAACGAATATGCGTCGCCCCAAAAGCTATAGCCTGTTTATAATCGTTGCTCATACCCATACTTAATTGTTCTAAACCGAGCTCACGCGCCTTTTTCTGGATAAGAGCAAAATGAAATGATGCTGAGTCCAAAATTGGTGGAATGCACATGAGACCAACAATATTGAGGCTTAGTTCCTTTGTACAGAACTCATAAAACTCTTGAGCTTGCTGAACTGGTATGCCACTTTTCTGCTCTTCATCCCCTGTATTTAGCTGAATAAAGCACTGTATCGACTTGTCAAGCTCTTGGTTATGCTTTGAGATTGCACGTGCAATCTTCTCACGTCCCACTGTGTGAATAACATCAAATAACTGGACGGCATCTTCTACTTTATTGCTTTGTAGAGGCCCCAAGCAGTGCAGCTCAAGATCAGGATATGTCTCTTTGTGTTTTTCCCAATGTCCATAAGCCTCTTGTACACGATTTTCTCCAAAAACACGATGTCCTATATCCAGTGCCTGTTGTATGCGCTCATCAGATTGACGCTTAGAGACGGCTATAAGTTGCGGTTTTGGACGCCCATAGTATTGGGCTACTTTTTCGATAGAGTGTGAAAGCTCTTTAAGGTTATGTGCAACATTATTCATACATATGAATATATATTCTAGGAATTAAAATTCAATACGTGTTCCCATCATCAGAATAACTGCATTATTACTATCATTCACACGATCTTTATTTTGAAAACGTAAGCTGGCAGAGAGGCCAACTTTATCGTTCATGGCATAATTGGCACCAAAGATAGCGTTATGCTCTGTCTTACCACCAAAGTTGACCGTTCCAAAATCATAACCTGTAGATACAATAGAAAGCTGAAGGTTCCATTTATTGTTGGTATATTGCCCACCGACAACAAACCCTTCACTCAATTTATTGTGCACAAAAATTGGACTTTCTTCACCCCACATATAACCACCACCCAATTTCATATGACCCTTTTCCATCTCAAAACCCGCCATTTTGGCTGTATCAACATCAACGCCGTGGTTGAGGCCTGATGACAAAAATGACTCTTCGTCGATCAATACCTTTGTGCGACGCGCAAGATCATCACTTAAAAACGTATCTTTGAGAACTGTTAGTTTTCTATGAGCCACTTCTTCAACGTGCTTAGCTTTAATACGTAAGAATTTAGGGAGCTTAGGCTTAGATCGAATGCTAAATTTGATGGATACATCCTTCTTTTCTTCTGTCTCTGGAGGTGTAATTAATTGAGCAAAAACAGCATCATAGTCCTTATCATAGCCATTTTGTGCAGCCAAATGCTGCGGTGCAAAGACCAGGGCCACAAGCCCTAAAATTAAGCTCAAAAATATATTTCTCCTTACAGTCATAAGCGTCTCCGTTATACATAATTATAACAAAAAATCGCTTAGAAAAATTTAAGGAAATCCGCTCTCAGCCCAGTATTTACAAGGCAGTTTAGGTAATTATATTTCAATAAAACTTTAGGCAAATGTGCCCTGGAGAGCGATTTTTTTACTACAGTTTTGCCCTGCAGGTGACGCATCATTCTCAGGCCACGGCCTTTGGAAACCGAGAAGTTCTGACACAGCTAAAGCTGCCGTTGCACCATCTTCATGAAAACCATACCCTGCATAAGCCCCGCAATAGTAGGTATTACGGTGCCCCTGTACTTTATAAAGATCTTTTTGTGCAGCAATGGCTTCCTTAGTAAACAGCGGATGCATATAGGTCATGTGTTTGATGATCTTGTCAGGATTGACGGGCTCTAATGGATTTAGCGTAACGAACAAAGGCTCTGGTGTAGATAATCCTTGCAGCCGGTTCATCCAATATGTGACAGAGACAGATTGCTGATCTTGCTCTTGATGCGCCATATAGTTCCAGCTTGACCATGTTCTTTTGATCTTGGGCATATGGGATTGATCAGTGTGTAAATAAGCTTCGTTGGTTGAATAAGAAAAGTGTGAGAATATACCCTTCTCCTTATGATCCGCGTCTTTAAGCAATGACAACACCTGATCACCATGCGCTGCAATGATCACCTTATCAAATTGTGCTTCCCGTGTTTTGGTTTTTATCGTGACTTTATCTGTTTTTTCGTCACGCTGAATGGATTGCACAGGCTCATCAAGATGAATTTTATCTTCGAAGTCAGCAATGATACGTTTGATATATTCTTTTGAGCCACCATCAACTGTTTTCCATTGAGGACGATCCACAATTTTGAGGAGGCCATGGTTATCACAGAACTGAATAAAGGTTGTGGCTGGAAACTTGAGCATCTCATCATTGGGGGTTGACCATATGGCCGCACCCATAGGTACAATGTGATCATAAATGAATGCTTTTGAATAATTATTCTGCTCTAAATACTCGCCCAATGTTATGGTGCTCATTGGGTTTTCTCGGCACCACCGTGGGGCTTGTTTATAAAAGCGTAAAAGATCTTTCAGCAACTGCCAGAACTTAAAGTTCAAAAGATTTTTTCTTTGCCCAAAGAGTGTTGAAAGATTATCACCTGCATATTCTAACGCGCCATCATTCATTGATACAGCAAACGACATATTGCTATCTTTAACAGGCACATTCAACAGACGAAACATCTCTGTCAAATTAGGATAGGTGACATTGTTATAGACAATAAAACCAGTATCCACTGGAACATCCGGGTGATTATCCCAGGTTGTTGTGACTGTATGAGAATGGCCGCCTAAGCGGTCTCTAGCCTCAAACACTGTGATGTTATACAGTGTATGCAAAGCCCAAGCGCATGTTAAACCTGATATACCTGTGCCAACAATGGCCAGTGATTGTTTGCTCATAATATCCTTATACCACAGAGGGTGGTATAAGGATCTATTTTATTTCTGAAAATGCATTTTTTGTTTGACATATTAAAATAAGCTGCTAATCTTGATCCCTAAAGAAATATAAAAATAAATGAATACAAAGGTGTGTTATATGGGTGAGGGATTATCAATTTCTTTTTCAAGCGATGAGAGAAAATCAAACTACAATACAATTTTGAATGCTATTCGATCCAACATAATGAAAAAGAAGAACACCAAAGAGACTATTGAATGGCTTAAGCTTGATGCTTTTGGCATTAATGGTTTTGTGGGTGTTTCTGGTGAATCTGCCCTTATCCTTGCGGCAGAAAACAACAACTTGGAGCTCGTTAATGCACTATTGGCCGAAAAAGTTGATCTTGAAACACAAGACAAAGATGGAAATACAGCTTTAATCCAAGCTTCAAGCTTCGGTCATTTTGATATTGTGAAGGCCCTCGTTGATGGCGGTGCTCAAACAGATTTTGATAGTCATTTCCATGGTACAGCACTTAATGTCGCGGCTTATTTTGATCATGCGCCTGTTGTTGAGTACTTACTTAAAGTAAAACCATTTAATAATTCAAAGGCAACTCATGTGACAAAAGCTTTGCGTACAGCCATTCAGCAAAACAACAGTGATGTTGTTTCTGCTTTTCCAAAATCACTGATAAAAGAAGTAGAAGCTCAAATTGAAGAGATTAAAAAGTTAGAAGAGAATAAAGATGCGATCACAGCATCTGACCAGCAGCTTAAAGAGGCCGCTGCTGAGCTAAAGGATGGAATATCACCATCTTGAGAGCACAAGGGGAATAAAGGCTTATAATAACACATATATAAAAAACAAAGCCTACACACATCAAAACACCTCTCAATCTTTGAGGGGTGTTTTACTTTGTTCTTTATTTTTTCACAAAAACGATATAGTATTAAGTCCATGGCAGATGAAGATATAGACCTTCTTGATATCACTGGGAAAACCATTGGCGTGATCTCAAAACATAAAGCCCACCGCACTGGTGCCTGGCACAAATCTGCGCATTGTTGGATGTTCAATCCTGATAAAAAACTTGGATATTACAGCTACGTACAAATAAAGGGCTAAATTCATTCTTTCCCAACCAGCTTGATATTTCTGCAGGTGGCCATGTAGCTGCTGGTGAAAATACGCACATAGGGTGCTTAAGAGAAATTGAAGAGGAATTAGGCATTGATGTTTTAGAAGATGATTTGATTTATCTGGGCACAAGGCAAGAATGTTATGCTTTTGGGGATATGATCAGCAACGAGTTTTGCGATACGTATATTTGCCCTATAAGCGCATCACTGGA
>CAXRKA010000051.1:0-7701 GCA_964231155.1 Alphaproteobacteria bacterium
AGTTTAATTTCACAATTTCAAGGCACGCAAATAACAACATTGAATAATCAAGCGGCAGTTCAAAATCTCAATACGCCACAAATTAAACTGCTCAATATTATCAATGTTGCACAGGCCTCGCAGGTTCAAAATTTTGCAAGCCCTATACAGCTCACACCTTCAAATAATGCAGTGGTGAAGCCCTTTATTGGTTTAACGCTGCCTAATACAGCTGAGTTGGCAACAAAGAATAGAGGGTTTTTGGTGCTTACCAATAAAGCCATACATATTCTACCTCAAGTCTCTCCTCAATTCGTTTCAGCATCTCAACCTTTTAGTGTTGTATTGGGGCATTTACAGCTCAGTGGCCAGGGCCAAACCCTGCCGATAAACAATCAAAATGTCCAAATTCTATTACAGAATATTATTGCGTCCTCGCCGCAAAACTTTCAAGCCTTTACATCTCTCAACCAAACAGCTCCCGAAGTTGTGTTGCCTAACTTTTTCACGCAATTTACGCCGTTGACCGCTGATAGTTTATGGCCGGATATGACGCAGTTTCTCAATGATCTTGGCCAGCAGTCAGCGAGCTTACAAGCGCAGATTTTACAAAGAGTGCCCAATGTGAACCAACCATTACGCCTGGCTGCCACAACACTTTTCTTTATTGCTGCTTTGGTCGGTGGGGATGTTCGAGGATGGCTAGGAGAGCGTGCGTTGAATTTAGTGCGCAGTGCTGGAGGACAAGAGCTTGTAGAACGTCTTCAGCGCCAATTTGGACAATTGTCAGCCTCACGTGCTGATAATACAGCCGGTGATTGGAAACCATTGCCCTTGCCAATGCTGATGGGTGAAGAGATACATATGGTGCATCTTTTTACACGTCGTGATGATGGAAGTCAGGATAATGAGGATGATGATTACTTAAAGCGTGATCGATCTGTGCGTTTTGTTATGAACTTTGATCAGTCAAAACTTGGACGTATGCAATTGGATGGCCTTGTCAGAGCTCAAAATCTCGATTTGGTCTTAAGAGCAGAAGAAGAAATACCAAAAGATCTGAAAGAGGGACTTAAAACGCGTTATTATGAAACGCTAGAAGCAACAGGCCTCAGTGGACAAATTATCTTTCATGAAAAGCGTCAGGGCTGGGTGGATGTTTTGGCTCAGTCATCGCAACATTATAATGACACTGGGCATCTCTAATTAATGGCTTGCCGCTTTTCCAGAGCCATAGTTAATGTGCCATCATCAATGTAATCCAGCTCACCACCAATCGGCACACCATGTGCGAGATAGGTGATGTGCGCAGAATGTTCAATTTTATCAAGCTCTCCAACCACATAATGTGCGGTTGTTTGACCATCAACAGTTGCCGGCATGGCCATAATGACTTCTTCAATATTGTTTTGAGTATTTGAAATACGGTTGATAAGAGACACAATGTTGAGGTCATCGGGGCGTACGCCTTCAAGTGCTGACAATGTGCCAGCTAGAACATGATAGAGGCCATTATAGGCGTGTGTGCGTTCTATCGCCCATAGATCATCAACACTGACTACAACACAGATGGTTTGTCTTTGGCGGTCTGTTGATGTGCAAATATGGCAGGGGCTTTGTGTGTCAATATTTCCGCATTCAGGGCATATTTGTGTAATATCGGCTATACGCTGAAGTTCTTTTGCGAGAGGGATCATATGACTTTGCGGTTTTTTAAGCATATGCAATATCGCGCGCTTTGCAGAGCGTGGGCCCATGCCTGGTAACCGTGATAGTAATTTTGTCAAAGTTTCGAGATCTTTTTGCATGATTTACCAACGCAAAAGACGACGCCCTAAGGCTACACCAAGGCAGACAAAAATAACAATTGGGACATATTGCCACATAAACAGATAGCCTGGCTCATTGATGGGGCAAATGAATTTGCAGCTGAGGCTGAAGAAGCTGGCAATCGCCAAAAGTGCAGCACCTGCAGCCCATGGGAGGTGTGTCGGTGCAGACTTGCGTATTACCCAAAAGAGGGCAATGGCTGGGATGGCAATGAAAGAGAGGCCTTTTAATAGGACCTGGAAGCCAATCATGTGGAAGAAGTAATCAACCAAGCCCGAAATACCTCCAGACATCACAAAACAATGAATTTGGCTGGCCAAGACAACAGAGCTTGATAGACCAAGGAACACACATGTGCGGGTTCTGATCTTCTCTCTAGGGATAGATAAATCAAACGTGGCAATCGTTGCTATGATCCCGGATATCAGCATGGCACCAGCTTGCATCAGGAACAGCGGGTTCATGATGGCTTCATCAAAATCGTGACGTGCTCCATGGAAGGAAACACCAATCGTAATGAAAATAATCACCATAAAGATCCATAGAAATGAACGCGTATTTGGGCATTTCACGGGTTTTACAGGGCGTGATTTCTGAACCAGATCATCAATCAACAAGCTTGTACTATCAATGGTGTCTTCACTATTCATTTGCTCTTGTATTTCTCCGTCTTTCTTTGTCTCTTCTTCAGACATTTCTAACCTTTCATGGCTTCTTGCATCGTTTTGAGCGCACGATGGATGGTGACTTTTACAGCACTCTCCGTCATGTCCATCTCATTGGCAACCTCTTTTATCTTTAACCCATCAATCTTAGCCCGCGTCACTATTCTTCGTTGTTTGTCATTCAGAACGGAAAGGGCTTTATCAAGATCTTCTTTCGCATGTACTTCCTTATTATTCGATGGAACCTGCGTTAAGTTTTCAAAAAACTGGTCTTGTTTGTCCGCATCACCAAGTTCGGCCTTATTGCGTGTAATACGGTAATGACGGCGTAGAAAATCCATAACTTTATAGTTTGTAATCCCATAAACCCAGGGTAGGAACGGTTCTTCAGAGCGATATGTGTGTCGGTTTTTGTGGATGGCATAAAGTGCATTTTGCATGACATCCTCGACAGAGTCTTTTTCATTGATGCGTTTGTCGATATAGGAATAGATAAGGGGTTGTATGGTCTCTAAAACCTGCCTGTAAGCATTCTGATCACCGCTTTGTGCGCGGGACATCAGATAGGATAGAGCTGGGCTATTTTCAGACATTAATAGAAACCTCCGGTGCCGAAGCTGGGTTCAGCTGTTTTAGGCGTCAGAATAATATTAGGACTATTCGTAAGCCCTTGGGAGTCTAAAATCAACATATTATCATGTGGCTCTGTACCAGGGATAAAAGGTTCTAAGATAATATTTTTATCACCAGGTTGTGCGAGGGCACCTGTTTTGGTGTTGATCCTTACTAAGTTGAGGCCATCAGGGATACGAAAAGGAATAGGGCTTACGTCGTTCAGAGATTGTTCAAAGAAGTATTTAACGATAGGTGCAGCAACTTTAGAGCCTGTTTCACGACGTCCTAAGGTTCTGGGCTCATCAAAACCAACATAAGTTCCAACAACAAGGTTTGGTGTAAAACCTATAAACCAGGCATCTTTAAAGTCATTTGTAGTTCCCGTCTTACCACCAATGGGATGGTTAAGAGATTTAAGGCTTTGGCCTGTCCCACGTTGTACAACACCTTCAAGCATGCTGGTGATTTGGAAGGCTAGGCGAGGGTCTGTGATTTGTGATCTTTTGTCTGGAATACTGGGGACAGTTTGCTCTTCCCAGGCAATAAAGTCACCACAGCGTTCACATCCGCGCTGGTCATGTTGAAAAACAGTGTTTCCATAGCGATCTTGAACACGATCAATAAAACTTGGCGTGATAGTTTTCCCACCATTGACGAGCATACTGTATGCGTTGACCAAACGGTAAAGTGTTGTCTCGCCACTGCCCAATGACATGGATAGATAAGACGGCATATTGTCAAAAATGCCAAACTCAGCACCAATATCTGAGATTTTTTCCATGCCGATATAATCTGCTAGACGGATTGTCATGAGGTTTCTTGATTTTTCTAAACCGACACGAACAGGCGTTAGGCCATAATACTCACCAGAGTAGTTGCTTGGCTTCCATTGCTCTTTTCCTTGACCTTGATCCATTACAAATGGTGCATCGAGTACTAAATGTGACGGGGTAAAGCCATTGTTCATGGCTGATAAATAAACAAAAGGCTTGAAGGCTGAGCCGGGTTGGCGCATTGCTTGTGTGACACGGTTAAACTCACTCATATTGTAATCATAGCCACCTTGTATAGCCAGAACGCGTCCAGTATGAACATCCATTACAATAATAGCGCCTTGGACATTTGGGATTTGCTCAAGCTCATAGGCTTTATTGCCTTTCTCCTTGGATATGGGAGATACGAGAATGACATCACCTACATTCAGAACTTGGTCGGCCGCAGTAATACGTTCACCAAGAAACTGTCGTGGTTTCCATTCTCTCGCCCATTTGAGATTGTCTAGTGTAATCTCACCTTGTTTCATATCGGTGCTGTTCTCTGTCTTCACACCTATATCAACTTTCTCAGCACTGACACTCAAAACAACCGCTAAATCCCAATCTTTTGCGCCTTCAGGTTTTTGAATGACTGACAGTTTAGTGGCCCAGTCATCAATGCTGTCAAAAGTTTGTAAAGGACCACGCCATCCATGACGCTTGTCGTAGTCTCGTAGGCCACGGATAAGCGATTGAGCAGCCCATTTTTGATATTTTGGATTAAGGGTTGTGCGGACAGACAAACCGCCTCTGTAAAGGGCATCTTCACCGTATTTCTCAATGATAAAGCGCCGAATTTCTTCATTAAAATAATCCGCATCGACAGTCTCAAGAATACGCTGTGGTTGGAGTTTAAGCTCTTTTTCTTTTGAGGCTGTGTAGGTGTCTTGATCAATATAACCATCCTCAAACATACGTCTTAAGACCCAGTTTCTACGGTAAAGTGCAGCGTCTGGGCTACGATCAACCTGATAGTTATTGGGAGCTTTTGGAAGAGCAGCTAGATAGGCCACTTCATGTACCTCAAGGTCTTCGAGTGATTTATTGAAGTAGCCTAAGGCTGATGCGGCAACACCATAATGGCCTTTACCGAGATAGATCTCATTGAGGTAGAGTTCTAGAATTTCATTTTTGCTGAACGCTTTTTCAATACGAAATGCAATGATGGCTTCTTTAAATTTTCGCTTATAAGAGACTTCATTTGTGAGAAGGAAGTTCTTTGCAACCTGTTGTGTAATGGTTGAACCACCCACGGGACGACGTCCGGATCCATAGTTTTTTATATTTGTAACAATGGCGCGCGTAATGCCGTAAATATCAAGCCCTGGATGGCCATAGAAGTTTTTATCTTCGGCAGCGATAAAGGCATTTTTGACTTTATCTGGAATGGCAAAAATCGGTACGAAAATGCGCTTTTCAGTGGCGTATTCTTCGATCAACTGGCCATCGGCTGCATGGAAGCGTGTGGCAACATTAGGAGTGTATTCTGCAAGTTGTGTATAGTCAGGCAGGTCTGCAGAATAATATTGAATAACGTAGAACAGAGCGACAAGAGCAATCAGTGCGACAATGGCACCAAAGGAAATCAGCGTTGTTAATGCGCGGCCTATAATTTTCATTTGAATTGATCTGCTTGATGGTTTGTTTAATAGACTGTTCTATGGACACCGTCTTTGAAATATTCACGAATACCCGCCACTACGGCTCTAGCGATTTTACGCCGATAACTCTCTGTTGACAAGCGTTTAGCTTCATAAGGGTTAGACAAGTAACCCATTTCCAGTAATACGGATGGCATGTCGGGGGCCTTCAAAACAGCAAAGCCGGCATTGCGGTGAGTGTTCCTCAGTAGTGTAATACCTTTTTGGCTCATGACACGTTTGAGTGTATCAGCCAGTACTTTTGATTGATTCATGGAGTCACGCATCGCAATATCAATCAAAATATCAGCCACATCACCTTCTTCTCGGGACAGGTCAACATCAGATAAGGCATCAGATAAGTTTTCTGAACGTGATAGGCGCTTGGTTTCCCTGTCGGAAGCTTGGTCAGATAGGGTATAAATTGACGCACCACGGACATTTTTGCGGCCAAGGCTATCAGCATGGAGTGAGATAAAGATGTCGCCATTAAAGTTGCGCGCAATTCTTGTACGGTCACGAAGAGCAATGTAGGTGTCATCGGTGCGTGTTAAAACAGCACGGAACTGCCCGGTTCTTTCAAGTTCTTCTTTGAGTTCTTTGGCTGCGTTGAGGGTGATATATTTTTCATACACCCCATTTTTGGCAATCGCACCTGGATCACGTCCGCCATGTCCAGCATCAATGACAATCAGTGGTTTATAGAGCGGTGTTGATTTATCAATCGCTTTGTTTTGTTCATAGACAATAATAGGGTCCTTACCTTCTAAAGAGGCGGGAGGCGTGTTATTGTTTGAGCTTTTCGCCGATTGTGTAGGTGTGTATTTGGTGCCAAAGACATTGTTGAGCGCTTGCCGGAAGCTTGGATAGCTGGCCGCTTTTAAATCAATAACAAGGCGGTAAGGGCGACCATAGTCAGGCGATAGAACATAGGCTGTTGCTACAATCGCAGGGCGGTTCAGATCAAGCACAATGCGTGATGTATCACTGTCAAAGGCACCATGGCGAATATCTTTGATGATTTTTGTACGATCGGAAGGTAGAGGTCCAGCTTGCCATTGTACAGTAGGCACGTCGATAACAATCCGTGTTGGGTTATCCAACATGAAAATCCGATAATTAAGCTCTTGGCTCATATCAAGAACAAAGCGTGTTTTCTCTTCAAAGACACCAACGCGTATATCGCTGACTTGAGCAATGCCTTGTGCGTATGACGTAATAGAGATTATGCTTATGAAAAAGCATAAAAAGAGCAAGCTAAGTCTATTTAATATAGTGTATTTTGTTATGAACATTTTGATCCTGTGTGAGAGGAGAGAGGTGCACAAAGTATAAATAGTCGTTGTATAATTTAGCAAAAGAGACTAAGGTAAAGATAGGTTTTATTG
This sequence comes from Alphaproteobacteria bacterium, assembly GCA_964231155.1. Lineage (GTDB taxonomy): Bacteria > Pseudomonadota > Alphaproteobacteria > Micavibrionales > SZUA-601 > CAXRKA01. The sequence continues at coordinate 6,933 of CAXRKA010000051.1, forward strand.
CAGTATTTCGCATTTTTAATATAACCAACTGATTTTTATAGCGAATGCTGATTTTGAGAATGTAAATGAACACATAGAGATTTTTGTTGTTTAACAATTAAGGCAATTTAGGAATAGTTTATAGATATGAAACAACTGATGGAACGCAATGATCATGTATTTCAGATGGCCGAAATAGGTTTTCATCTTATTTCAGCATTGATCGTTTTAGAAAAAGCGTCCTCGGCTCTGTCACAATAACAACTATATGCCCGTTTAGCACAAGAATCCTCTCTGTATGATGATGGCCGCACTGATGTGTGGGGCAAAGCAGAAAGGAAATACCGATGGGTAAAAAACTACTTATTGACGCATCCCACCCCGAAGAAAACAGAGCTGTGATTGTTGAAAACAATCAACTTCAAGCTTTTGAGTCTGAGAGTGTGACTAGAAAGCAAATTAGAGGGAATATCTATCTTGCGAAAATTACACGCGTTGAACCATCACTCCAGGCGGCATTCCTAGAGTATGGTGGTAATCGCCAAGGCTTTTTGGCCTTTTCAGAAATTCATCCAGATTATTATCGTATCCCTATTGAAGATCGCGAAGCTTTGTTGAATGAAGAAGCTGAGATTGAAGCACAACGCCAAGACGATATTGAAAAAGAGATTGAGGAAAAAGAGAAAGAAAAGCAAAAAGCCAAAGCCTCTAAATCTAAAAAGTCAAAACGTGGTGGAAAGAAAAAAGACAAAGATGCTGAAGAGGAAGCGGATAACGCTGAAGCAGCAGA
>CAXRKA010000052.1:0-2049 GCA_964231155.1 Alphaproteobacteria bacterium
CTTAGATAGGCGTACCTGTGTGTGCAGCAAAATCGACCCCTTTATGCATTTTATTATAGCCTAATATGGGGTGTTTTCTCATTCCATAACTCGATGAAATGCGTGCACCGTCAACCGGTGTTCTCATAAGTGCACGGCGAACGCTAACACCATCATTCTTAAAGTAGTCAACATCACCCGCACTATTTTCAAAGCGATAGACTTCGATAGGGGTATTGCGTGATTCCAAACTGGCAAATAGAATATCACCTGTTTTCACCATGTCGCCGTTTTCATCATAAAAAGCTTCAAAGACAACCTCAAATTCATCACCTTTTTGAAGGTCACGTTGGAAATCAATGTCCCAAGAATAGATCCCAATCATATCAATCAGAACAGAGAAGGGGACGTCAGCTTTTTGACCATCAATGGTAAGAGCTGTATTGATAACGGCTGACTTTGCAACAATATCCTTGCTCAAATCTTTGAGAATAACTTGGCCTTTAAAATCATCACTTTCCGGATCTTTCAGAACAATAATATGACTTTCAACATTGGGGGCAAATTTGAAACCCACCATTTGTCTTTGGTTATCTTGTGTTTCAAAGAAGACAGTCAGCTCTTGGCCACTTTTAAAATCACGGGGGTCAAAATGGGGCTTCATCTCAGAAATGGCTTCAGCAATACGGTTGTTTGAGGCACCTGTTGATTGAAGGGATTGAGCAAGAGTACTGCCCCTTTTGATCTTTGTTTTTGTTTGGTCAGGATAAAGGAATGTCCCATCAGTTTTTGCGAGCTTCTGAATTTCTTTTTTACGCTGACGTTGACGTTCCATTTCTTGAATGCGCTTGAGGTTATAGCTAAAGAATCCAGATTTATCAGAGGGTTCTTGGGCATCTATTGGCGTATTGACATTGACAATATCAATCTTATCACCCTTAGATAAAACGGCCACGTCCGTGTCACTTCCACCCATGGAGGCGGCTAAAATGGCAATGATGGCTAGAATTGAGAACAGTGCAATACAGTGAGACAGCTTGGGGTGTCTTGAATGTTTACGAAAGGGCATAGTGAAAAAGTTTCAGAATGAATTGTGTATTTTGGATTAGTTTAATTTTACTGAATTTGAGATATCTTTCAACCTTGGCATTCCGTCTAATTTTCCTACAGCTGACAATGTAGGCTCGCTGGAAAATACAGTACGTGCAACGTCGATAATATCGTTTTTACTAATTTTATCAATCTTCTCGATAAATTCATGAATAGTTTGTGCTTCGCCATGTTTAATATGCGTTGAGGCAAGTCGGTTGCATCTGGAATGCATACGTTCCAGACTCATCAAAGCTGATGAGCGTACACGTGATTTAACACGCTCGAGTTCATCATCAGTAATGTTTATTTGGACATCTTTGAGTTCTTTACACAGCGCGGGGATAAACTCGTCCATTTTGCTTGGATCAGTGCCAGCGTATATAAATAAAGAGCCCGTATCCATGTAGCACTGAGTGCCAGCGGAAACTGTATAGACTAAGCCCCGTTCTTCTCGAATTTCTTGAAAAAGACGTGAGGACATACCGCTACCCAAGATGCCAGCGAGTAAGCGACATGCATAATAATTATCATCTGTAATTGAAGGGGCCTCAAAGCCACAGAGAAACTGGATTTGCTCAATATCACGTTCCTCGGTAGATAATCCTCCTTGGTATTTCATGGGTTCAAATGTATTTTCTATCCCAGATGCAATGTGGCCAAATTTTTCTTCTGCTACATCGACAAGTTCACTGTGTTCAATATTGCCTGCTGCTGCAAAAATAAGATTGTTTGGTGTGTAGTTGCTCTTCATGAAATTAATTAAATCATCTGTTTGTAGACGTTTAATGTTCTCAGCAGGCCCAAGAATAGGGCGACCCAAAGGGGTGTCTCCATAAGCAGCTTCTTGATAAAGGTTAAAGGCATGATCCTCATGGCTATCATAATACATATTGATTTCTTGTAAGATAACACCACGTTCTTTTTCCATCTCTGCTTTATCAAATTTGGGATTCAGTAAGATGTCTGACACAATATCAA
>CAXRKA010000053.1:0-5265 GCA_964231155.1 Alphaproteobacteria bacterium
GAGCCTCGCCAATTCAGCTAAAATCCTTCCAACGCAACTTGAGTTCATTGATATTGCCGGCCTTGTTAAAGGTGCTGCCGAAGGTGAAGGCCTAGGCAACCAATTCCTTGGCAATATCCGCCAAGTCGATGCGATCTTGCATGTTCTACGCTGTTTTGAGAACAGTGATATTACGCATGTTTCAGGTAGTGTTGATCCATTGCGTGATGCAGAGATTATTGAAACTGAACTTATTCTTTCTGATCTTTCTGTCCTTGAGAAACATAAAGAGCAAGCCGAGAAAAAAGCGCGCGGCCAAGACAAAGATGCCAAAGCCCTTCTTGAAACATTGGCTGAACTTGTACCCTTTATGGAAGAAGGCAATCCAGCACGCCGTTTCAGTAAGCTATCGGATAGTATTGTCAAAGAGCAAATCCGTCAACTTCAGCTCATAACAGCCAAACCTGTGCTTTATGTGTGTAATGTCAATGAACAAGATGCCGCCAATGGCAATGAGTGGTCGCAAAAAATAGCTGAAAAAGCCAAATCTGAAAACGCAGAGTCCGTTGTGATTAGTGCTGAGATTGAAGAGCAAATCTCTCAATTGGATGACCAAGAAGAAAAAGATATGTTCTTATCCGATATGGGACTAGAAACAACAGGTCTCAATCGCGTTATTCGCAATGGCTATGAGCTTCTTGATTTAATCACCTTCTTTACAGCGGGTCCTAAAGAAACACGCGCATGGACAGTTAAAAACGGATCAACAGCCACTCAATCGGCGGGTAAGATCCATACAGACTTTGAAAAAGGATTTATTCGTGCTGAGACCATCGCCTATGATGATTATATTGCCCATAATGGTGAAAATGGTGCAAAAGAGGCCGGAAAAATGCGTTCTGAGGGAAAAGACTACATCACCCAAGATGGTGATATTATGCTCTTCCGCTTTAATGTCTAAATGATATCTAAGCCCCTCCCTTTTTTTTGACATAATGTAAATTTATGTTATCCTCATTCAATTAAATGAATAAAGGACACCACATGATTACATATAGAGGCGTACCACAAGATAAAATTGCCGACTCGATTGAGGCAGCGCGTGGCTTTGTACTATCTCTTGAATGCGGTTCCATTATTGAAGACCATATTTTTGAAATCACCACTGATCAGATTAATACTATTCGTACAGTAAAAGAGAAAGATCAGCTGATACATTTCATGCACCATATGATCAAGCCTAACTTCTTGTGGGTTGTAGATCTTTTTAGACAACACGGGATGTATAATACCAAAGGTGTGGGGCGCAGAATTGCACTGAACTTAGAATCTTGGGAAGCTTTTGAGGGACCAGATGAAGTGCGCTATTCAGAAGTGTATGAAGCTGTTTTGGACCATCTTATGGATTATGAAGATCCAACAGATGAACAAATTGAAAACTATTATTTATCTCTACCCGCCGATTATTTGAATAACTTTGGCGTGGTTGTTGATCTCACCGACACAAAAAAACGCAACCAGCTGTTCAATGATATTAAGAAGATTCTAAAACATTACGAAAAGCGCTATGAGTTTAATCACATCAGTACAGGAACAATTGGAAATCCTAAAGCTGAACCACGTCTCAAAGGCATTACATTCCGCACCACACTTGAAGGCGCGCTTGATGTTGCCATGGCTCTCAGTGATGAAACCGTTGTTGATTGGAATGGTGATCCCATGAACTTCAATAGCACTCCCCTATTTAAGCCAGAAAGCCCTAAGCCTTAAAAAACAAAAGGCGCCGAGGGCGCCTTTTTTATATCTTTATAATTTAAAATAAATTACTCAACGTCTTTCCAGATTTTCTTTTTAGAGGCATAAAGTATCCCTGCAAAGACAATCAGAAAGATCATCACCTTAAAGCCCATACGCTTACGCTCTTCCATTTTAGGCTCAGCTGTCCAAGTCAGAAAGTGTGTCACATCTTTGGCCATTTGTTCAACTGTCGCTTCAGTACCATCATCATAAGCCACCATCCCCTCAGCTAAAGGCGCTGGCATAGCAATCTGATGACCAGAGTAATATTTGTTGTAATGCATATTAGGGCCCAGAACCACATCAGCTGGTGCTTCTACATAGCCTGTGAGCAAAGCATATAGACGATCTGAACCTTGAGGGCGCGCCTTCGTAATCAGCGATAAATCAACGGGATAAGCGCCGTTGTTCGCGTAGCGTGCCGCCTTCTCATTAGGATAAGGATTAACAAAGCGATCAGACAGCTTAGCAACACGCTCAAACATTTCGCCCTCATCATCTGGACCATCTTGCACCATATATTGTGCAGCTATGGCTTTGGCTTGAAGTTCAGTCAAACCAATCTCGGTCAAGTTTCGATAAGCGATAAAATCCAAACCATGACACGCGGCACAAACTTGTTGGTAAACGACAAATCCACGCTGTAAGGATGGGCGATCAAATGTGCCCAAAGGGCCATTAAATGACCACTCTTGCTTTGGGATGTCTATGGATGCCCCCGCTGCCTTAGCCTTTGATGCTGGCAATGCAAAAGAAAGTGCTACTGCCATGATTGCCAATAGGCTCAATAGTTTCTTTTTACTTTCTTTTTTCTCCTGGTAATAGGCATGGATAGAGTCAGGTAGCTTTGGTGTTTTTTCAATGCTCCCTAAAAGTGGCATGATCACAAGGAAGTGGAAGAAATAGTAAGACGCAGACAAGCGACCAATCACCAGCCACAAAAGATCATCCGCTGGCTTTGCTCCGGCAACACCAAGCAGCAAGAAACTCACAACTAAGAGATACATAAATGGCTTATATGATGGGCGGAACACTGTTGAGCGCACAGGTGATGTATCCAACCATGGAATAAAGAATAAGACACCAATCGAACCAAACATGGCCAAAACACCCGCAAGCTTAGCACTCATAATAGTATAGCCAAATAACGCAATATCCGGCACAGCACGCAAAATGGCATAAAACGGTAAGAAGTACCATTCAGGCACAATATGCGCTGGCGTTACCAATGGATCGGCTGGAATATAGTTATCTGGATGCCCAAGGATATTCGGGCTATAGAACACAAAGAAAGCAAAGAAGGCCAAGAAAACAACAGCACCAAAACTGTCTTTCACTGTGTAGTACGGATGGAACGGTACAGTATCAATTTTGGTTTTAGGCTCAATCCCTGAAGGGTTATTAGAACCTGTGACATGCAATGCCCAAACATGCAAGAACACCACAGCAAAAATGACAAATGGCATTAAGAAATGTAGAGCATAAAAACGGTTGAGTGTTGGGTTATCAACAGAAAACCCACCCCATAGCCAGGTCACAATCCCATCCCCCACAATTGGAATAGCAGAGAAAAGATTGGTGATCACAGTTGCACCCCAAAAGCTCATTTGCCCCCAAGGCAATACATAGCCCATAAAGGCTGTCGCCATCATAAGAAGAAGTATAACAACCCCCAGCATCCAAAGGAGTTCTCGAGGTTTTTTATAGGACCCATAATAAAGGCCTCTGAAAATATGAATATAAACAGCAACGAAGAACATCGACGCGCCGTTGGCATGAATATAGCGGATCAACCAACCATAATTCACATCACGCATAATACGTTCAACACTGTTAAACGCATGATCCGTGTGCGGGACATAGTTCATAGCCAAGAAAATACCTGACACAATCATAATGATCAGGATCATCATGGCGATCGCGCCAAAGTTCCAGAAATAGCTGAAGTTCTTTGGTGTTGGAAAGCGCCCATACTCTTTGTCAAGCATCGTAAAGATAGGCAGACGTTCATCTATCCAGTTGATAACAACATTGTTAGAGACTGGTACATATTCTTTTTTATTCAATCCGCCCATAGAAAATTATCCTATTTTTATCTTGGTATCTGAAACAAACTCATACGGTGGAACAGCCAAATTTGTTGGCGCTGGCCCCTTACGAATACGCCCTGATGTGTCATAGTGAGAACCATGACATGGGCAGAACCATCCTTTATATTCACCTTTTGGATCTGCTGGCTTTTGCCCTAAAGGCACACAGCCTAAATGCGTACAGATACCAATAACAATAATAAACTCATCTTTTTGGACACGCTCTTTATCTTCTTCCGGATCTGGCAAGCGCAAAACATCAACCTCACGCGCGAGATCAATCTCTTTTTTGGTACGACGACGGATAAAGACAGGCTTACCACGCCACGTCACTGTGATTGTTTGGCCCGGGTCTAGAGGGGCCAAATTTACTTCAATGCTGGCCAGTGCCAAAGTATCAGCAGCAGGGCTCATACTATCGATGAATGGCCAAGCCACACTACTTGCACCAACAGCCGCCATTGCACCGGCAGTGAGGTAGAGAAAATCTCGACGTTGAGATGCTTTCTTGGGTTTAGTTTTCCACTGTTCAGGCGTCTTATAACGCGCCTTACGTGTTTTTGCTGAAGGGCTTTGATTAGATTGGGGCGTTGTTCCTGACACGCGATAATCCTTTATTAATAAGATTAGATATGTTGTTGTTGTGTTATACGTTTAAAATCTAGTGCTCAGACCTAAAAAAGTTACTAACACAATAACCAATTACCACTTTTGTCGCAACCCGTGTCGTGTGAGATATTGTTCTCTGAAAACGATGAAGGCTCCTGATGCAATAATCACTGCTGCTCCACTTAAAACATGAGGCTGCGGAACGGCTGCAAAATAGAGATACCCCCATAACACGCCCCACAGCATAAGGGAATACTCCATTGGAGCCACAACAGATGGTCGTGCGCACACATAAGCAATAGAAACAAACATCAGTGCAGAGCCATTAAAAGCGCCCATAATAAAGAAAATTAGCCCGTCTGATAATACATACGGTACGATGGATAGGTCATGTATCATGAGCAGTGCAAATGCGACAGGCAAAAGGATAATATTGGGAATGAGCGCCAATCTCACTTTATTGCGTTCATAACCAATGAACTTCACCATCACCATTCCTAAAGCCAAGGCCATAGTCGCCGCCAAAACAACAAGATAGTCCAAGTTCATCCATGTCGCGCTATCATCCATGCGCGGTTGTAAAATGATAAGCACCCCCAAAAATCCAACTATGATGGCTGACCACCGGCGAAAACGAATAAACTCTCGGAGCATGACTGTCGACATGAGACAGACAAATATGGGAGCCGTAAACATAATGGCATAAACATTGACGATAGGAAGAACACTGATCCCATATATGATCCCCATACCGCTAAAAGCCAATATCGCACCACGGATGAGATGGATC
>CAXRKA010000054.1:0-2470 GCA_964231155.1 Alphaproteobacteria bacterium
GGCTAATCCTACCGCGGGTGCAAATCGTAAGGCCATCACTCTTGATCTTTATATGAATGTGGCAAAATATGATTGTGAACACTACACGGAGGCTTTTAAGCTCAGTGAACAGAAGCTTATTGCTTGTATTCGTCATTTTGAAGAAGATGATTTTAAAATTGAAGCTTACCCTGCAGATGCGCCGTCAAGCATGATAAAAGTTGACTTATTTGATGCTGTGATCAATAGATTAGAAAATTTTGAACGTATTATTAACGCATGTATGCAGAACAAAAAATACGTTTTCAATGAGAAAAACATGACCCAGCTCTATATGAAGAAGCGGCACTATGCTCTACAAATAGATCATTTAGACAAAGAGATTGAAGATTTTCAATACAATGGACTGAATGAAGATCAACGAGATGAACATTCTGAGGATTTGGATTATTATCAGGAGCAATTCAAATTGGTCTCAAACCTTTATGATTACTACGAGAACATGCACCGTATTACTGATAAGAGTTTGAATATCAATCGCAACAAAGCATCAAGAGTCTATCCAAGTGAATTTGGGCTCTAAATATGTGCGTTGCAGCATAATTTCACTACTATTTCACGTTGACATAACCCATGTGCTGTAGTAGCAATTCAATTCAAGAATGAATATCAATGAAAGAGTAAGAAGAGGCCATAGAATGAGTGAATTATTACAGTCAGCATTTTTACAATTAACAGAAATTGATAGTGTGGCCAGAGCGCATAAGCTTGATAAATCCGCCAAGGGTGATGAGGTCAGAAAGGCGCGTCAGGAAAAATTTGATGTTTTTAAAGAGATGGTTGCTGAATTGACTGAATCAGACCTTCAAAAAGGCTTTATTTTCAACGAAGAGAATGTCTTTGTTTCTCTGATCGAACACTCTGAGTCTTATGATCTGATCATGGATGTGTTTGATATTTTAAGCAAGAACAAAAACTTTAAACCATCTAAAGACGAGCTGAATTTCTTTTTGGATAATCCAAGATTTCGTATGGCACCACCAGAAGTGGTCAGTAACTTACATAGAACAGCAAAAAAATACCTAACGCTGACAGTTTAGATCATTTAACTCCGCAATTAAGGCGGCGTTGAGCGCCCATTACCAAGCACTTCACGCTATATTCGCTATATGCCACGTCATCAGCGCAATAGACTACCTTAGCCCTCGATTGTTTCGGGTTTTTTAAGATAAACTTCACGGCGGCCAACGTGATCAGCAGGGCCGATCATATCTTGCTCTTCCATATAATCAATAAGATTGGCAGCGCGGTTATAACCGATGCCCAATTGACGTTGGAGGTAGCTGGTGGAAGCTTTTTGTGAGCGCGCCACAATATCAATGGCTTTATCAAGCAATTCATCACCACTATCATCGCCACCAAAGAGAGCGTTACTCGCAGTATCTCCACCAAAGCTTTGTGTTTCATCAAGGATATTATCAATATAATCTGGATCACCTTGCTTTTTGAGATGATCGACAATGGCTTCAACCTCTTGATCAGAGACAAAAGGGCCGTGTACACGCTGCATGCGTCCACCGCCAGGCATAAACAACATATCGCCCATGCCAAGGAGATGCTCAGCACCTGTATCACCTAAGATCGTACGGCTATCAATGCGTGATGTCACTTGATATGAAATCCGTGAAGGGAAGTTGGCCTTGACGGTTCCCGTGATCACGTCTACTGAGGGGCGCTGTGTCGCCATAATCAAATGAATACCAGCAGCACGAGCCATCTGTGCAAGGCGTTGAATAGCGGCCTCTACATCTTTACCAGCCACCAACATCAAGTCAGCCATCTCATCAACAACAACAACAATATATGGCAGGTCAGACATATCCAGTGGTTGTTCTTCGAAGACAGGTTTGCCTGTATCTGGGTCAAAACCTGTTTGAACTTTATTGCTTAAAATCTCACCTTTTTCGCGAGCTTGTCGAATGCGTTGGTTATAGCCTTCAATGTTTCGAACGCCCAGTTTAGACATGGCGCGGTAACGGTCTTCCATCTCACGTACAGCCCATTTCAATGCAACAATGGCCTTTGATGGATCTGTGACAACAGGTGTAAGCAAGTGCGGGATGCCGTCATACACAGAGAGTTCCAACATCTTTGGATCAATCATGATCATGCGCAATTCATCTGGCGACATGCGGTAAAGGAAAGATACAATCATAGCATTGATCCCAACAGATTTACCTGAACCTGTGGTTCCAGCAATAAGCAAGTGAGGCATTTTAGCGAGGTCTGAAATAACGGGGGTCCCAGCAATGTCTTTACCCAGAACAAGAGCCAATCTTGATTTGCTTTCCTCATAATTTTTTGATGCTAGGAGCTCACGCAAAAAGACGGTTTCACGATCTTGGTTCGGGATTTCTATACCAATCACACTACGTCCAGGAACAACCGCGATACGTACAGACAAAGCCGCCATGGAACGTGCAATATCATC
>CAXRKA010000055.1:0-7919 GCA_964231155.1 Alphaproteobacteria bacterium
GATCAAATCTTCAAAAGATATGATATTCCTACAGAAGAAACCTTAATGATTGGCAACTCTATCCGATCCGATATTATCCCTGTTCTAGAGATTGGCTGTCAGGCGGTTCATATACCCTATGATATGACATGGGCGCATGAACATGTTGAGAAAGCAGCAGTGAATGATTATAACTTTCTCATTTTAGACTCGATGAGTGATCTTATCGATGTTTTGATTTGGGCCGCCGATCATCCTGATGAGCCTATCCATAACTACGAAAGTGCCGGATAAATATCTTGCGCTATGTTAAGTGCTTGATATACTTGTGATCAAACAAGGTTGAGCAATCACTATGTCTTACAAAAAGGTTTTATTACTTACAACAGCAATTGGGGTTTCGACACTCTTTATGGGTTGCGGTGTATCACGCACAGGTTATGACACGCAGTTCGGTAAAACCAATATAGATCAAGATAAAAATGAATGGATAAACCTTTCCGTCACAGGAGAACAATTGGCTATTGATGGTCTTGATTGGGAAACACAAGAGGCCTCTAATGCACTCATTCTGCTTTTCCAAGATAATAAAAAAGATCTTGAAGATATGGCTGTGCTTAGCCCTGGATTTATTCAAGATATGAAAGCCTTAACAGCACAGATCAATGGACGTGATTTGGATCGTGCTCATGAGAGAGCAAGAGATAAGTTTTCCCAAGAGCTTTATCGTTTGAATCTGTATGAAAATCACCAGATCTATATGAATCAGCTTTCAGAAGCGACAAGGAACATTCAGGAAAAGCGCACACAGATTGGGCGTGGCATTAATTACAGACTGGGCCTTGATGCGCTGGTCCAAGATCCAGTTATGAATGATATCATGTTTAATCTCAGGCGCTTTGATCGCTATGATACCAATAGCCCAGATCAACGTGATAATGTGCGTCGTATCCATCGTATACTTGAAAGCCTGGATAAAACGCCACAACGTGGTTTAACGGATGAAGGAAGGGAATTGCTGACAAACATCTCAGTGGTCTTAAAAATCAGTGCCGCCTATGGTGATATTAACCTCACACCTTTGGAAGACGATTGGAATAAGCTGCCCGTTTATGCCCTTGAGATTTTTACTCATCTTGTAACAGGCCTAAAAGACGATGACCGCCTTAGGGATCAATCTTATACCAATGAAGCCTTTGATGCTTTGGATCAGCCTGTTGTGTCTTTATATTTGCATGCTCAAAACCTTTCAAGAGTAAGGCTCTCATTGGGTCAACATGCGAATGCTCAAGGAAAGATTGTTGATAACAGTCATGAAGTGAAGGCATTCCTTGAATCGGCCAAAGAGGCTTTAAGCTTGTCTGAACAGATAATACAAGGTTTAGAGCAGGGCACAATCGAGCCAGGGTATGATACTTTGAGATTCTAAATTGTAAGAATATAATATTGTCAGACCCCTTAATTTAATTGACATAATTCATGTTTTGTGTATAATAGGGCATAATTTTTTTCTATATAGGTGTATCATATGAAATTATCTTTGAAATTGGCTTTTTTATCATCAATGTTGATGGTGTCTGGAATTTTGACAGGCTGTAGCTCATCAAGAACAGTGAGCTCAGAGAGCTCAAATGAGAGGCCTGATCCTGAGTGGCGTCATAAAACCATTTCTGGCGATTGGATTGTTGCAGAAGATGAGCGAGAAGTAGAGTTAACGCGAGAAGAAAAACGTGATATTACTGCTGCGCGATTGCTTGAACTTGTTCTTCAACATCAAGACGATTTCTATAACCCTGATACGCTTTCCGCGGAGCTTGTTGAAGAGCTCAAGTTTTACGAAGATCAAATCACTGTGGGACAGTTTAATAGAATGAACCGAGACCTTGATGAGGAGCTCGTCACTGAGCGTTTCATGCTGGACCTTTATCAAAATCATGAAGAGCATTTGCGTAAAGCCGCTGAAGCATCAACCAAATTATTCTACAATAAAAATGACGGTATTGACTATGCAAAGCCAGGTTATGATCTCGGTGATGATCCATATGTGGCAGAAATTTTTCAAAGAATTGATCGCATGCATCGTACTAGCCGAGACAATCAAAGAAATGCTGAACAGTTGTTCAGAATATCAGAGTATATTGGTGAAATTGAGGGATCAAACTTATCAACAGATGCTTACCAGCTCTTTTCAAACTTATATGAGGTCACACGTTATGCGGGGCTTTATGGCCAAATGAATGAGACTGATTTATCTCCCTATTGGAATAAAATCGTTTCGCATTCCATGCAATTGGTTGAGGATCTCATTGATCATTTAGATGGATCCCGTTCAAAGTTTCTTGGTGATTCACAATGGGTGGATCGTAAGTTTGGTTTTGTTGATCGTGGCGCAAAGCGCTTTAATGGTGAAGCAGGCAAGTTACTGGAGAGTGGTAAAAATTTAGACCCACAGATTCAGGCATCACTACAAACGATCGGTGAAAAAGAAATTGCTAAGATCTATAATCAAGCTGTGGTTGAAGCGATTGAGCTTGTGAAGCTTATTGATAGAGCGGAACGTCGTGGCACTATTGTTACATGCGATGTAAATAATGTGTGTTCTGAATCAAGACTGAGACGCTAGTGCTTAACTGCGCTGTGGCAAGTGTTTCTCTAAAAAATCAATGATAGCCTTGATAAATGGTGTGCGATATTCATCGCTCTCCAGCCAGATATCATGATAGGCGCCTTCAATCGTCTTCACCTCACTGCCCTTTAAATGCTGATGCAGATGATCAATGGCCGCATTATCAACAATGGTTTCATTACCCGCTTTAATAATCAAACTTTGTGTAAACGGGAGGTTTTGCAGATTGGATGGTCTATAAAATCTGTGTATAGAGCGGAGTGCATGATAGACCCAACCAAATGTCATGCCCGTTGTTCGCTCATAAACTCCAATATGGGCCAAGCGGTCACGGATTGTTCCGCGTTCCCCACGATCATGTGTGAGCTGTGACTTCGACTCATCGGCTTTTGTAATGCGTTTTTCCGATAATCCCATTTCGTTAGGCAGATATAAAAGATGGCGTAACCAAGTTGGGATTTTATAAATCCCCATCATCGGGGTGGTGAGACAACTGGCTGTGATACGCATATCAGGGTTTCTTGCTAGATAACGTGCAAGGAAGTGTCCGCCTTTGGAATGGGCTATAACAACACAAGGGCGCGCAGCACGGCGCTCATCAAAGACAACTGTATCAAGAATATGCTCAAGATCCAGAATGTCATCCTCAAAGCCATTAGAATGAACTAGGTCTGGGGAGCGTGTGAAACGCCCTGAGCCACCTTGATCATAAAGATCATAGATAAATATGGCCCAACGGCGATCCCATGGGTTCAGCTCATTGATAAATTCAAAGTATTTTTCAAGCGGTTCCTGGTTGCCCGGTATAATAACAATGGTGCCTTTAGCGCCGCTGGGGACAATATGCCCATAACGCAATTGTCGACCCCGGCGTTTTGTTATATTCAGTGTAAAATGCTGCGGTGGATGGAAGCGTTCATCAAGCGAACTAAAATCAACGTCGTCATAGTTTATCTTCTGCTGCATTGTATAACCTATGGCTGAAGTGTTGGCCCTTGATTAGGCTTTTTAGGCAGAGTTTGGTCAATAATGAAATGTCTAATGTTACTAGCAAGGCGCTCTCGTATAGATGTCACACCTTTGAGAGGATCATGCTTGGCTTGATATATTTTCATACCATAGCAATTCGGGATATGATCAATCGTATATTCAATATACTTCTTTGAGACAACTTTTTCATGTTCGCCATAAGCAACGACAACAGGAATGGCTATTTGTCTTAATTTATCAGGATTACGTGCTTTACGCATAGAGATATAGGCGTTCTTAAGCCAGCCGGTCGTAACACCATGCGTGGGTTTATAAGAACCAATATCAATCCAGTTATGATGTAACTTCCGGCGGAATGGGTCATCTGAGAGTTTAATCAAACGTTTCACGTCATTACCACGAATAGGCTCTTTCGCTTTGCCTTTGCTCACAAGCCATTGCACATAAGGCTCTGCAATTTCAGTCTTAGTGCTGAGGCCCATCATAGGAGAAGTAACAAAAGCAGATGTAATTGGCGTATCGGCTCCAGCCTGCTCCAAATAGCGAATACAAAAATGTCCGCCCTTAGAGTGGCCAATCAAAACAATAGGTTTATTGGGTGCCATTTTAGCTTTGGCATCAATGAAATAATGTAAGTCATCGACGCTGTAATCAAAATTTTCTGTATGGATATAATCTTCCGCACCGAGATAACGTCCTGAGCCACCCTGGCTAAAGGGCTCCATGATATGAACCGCCCAATTGTGTTTATGGGGGCTAAGATAATTGATAAATTCAAAGTATTTTTCCAAAGGCTCTTGGTTGCCAAGTACGATTATAACTTGGGCATCAACGTTTTCTGACGCGACCACAGAGGCTGTTCGAATCTGACGTTTGGCACGTGTGAAATACTCAACTTTAAGATCTTTGGGCGGGTGAAACTCGCTCGGCAGGGATGACAGATCAAGTCCATCATACGATGTCACGCCAAACGTTTCTTCACTGTATAGCATACTTATCCCGTTTTATAGGTCTTCAAGAGCTTTAATAATCCCTTCGACCATTTCTTTTGCACTTGATAATAACATCATTGTGTTATCTGCGTAAAATAAATTGTTATCAATACCGGCATAACCGACACCTAAAGATCTTTTGATAAACAAGCAGGTTTTGGCATCACCGACGCTAAGAACAGGCATACCAGCGATTGGTGAGCTTGGATCTTCTTTGGCGGCTGGGTTGGTAATATCATTCGCACCAATGACAAGAGCCACATCGGCTTGCGCAAAATCGCGATCAATAGCATCCATTTCATAGACATCATCATATGGGACATTGGCTTCAGCCAAGAGCACGTTCATATGTCCAGGCATGCGTCCTGCCACCGGATGGATGGCAAAGCGAACATTGATACCATCGGCTTTGAGAACATCTGTGAGTTCTTTGATGGCATGCTGAGCTTGAGCCACAGCCATGCCATAGCCAGGAACAATAATAACCTCAGAGGCATTCTTCATAATAAAGGCTGCATCTTCTGCTGAGCCGCGTTTGGCAATCTTTTCTTCACCATCATCGGCGCTGCTCGATACGGCTGTTTCACCAAATCCGCCAAGGATTACGCTGAGGAAGGAGCGGTTCATACCCTTACACATGATGTAAGAGAGGATAGCACCGGATGCACCAACCAAAGAACCAACAATAATAAGGAGGGTATTTTCAAGTGTGAAACCAACAGCAACACCAGCAAATCCGGAATAACTGTTCAGCATGGACACCACAACAGGCATATCAGCCCCGCCAATAGGGGTCACCAATGATACACCAAGAACAAGGGCGGACAACACGATCAGCCAGAAAATACCAGAGCTTGGTGCAGCCATCATAATGAGGATCAAAAAGACAATAAAGCCAAGCAAACCAGCATTAAAAATGAACTGTTTTGGTATCGTCAGGGCATTCCCCTTCAAGCGACCATCAAGTTTAGCCCAAGCAATAAGGGATCCTGTAAAGGTCACAGATCCAATTAGAACCGAGAGACCAATTTCAAAGAGTGATTTGATTTGGACATCACCATTGGTGTTCAAAAGATTGTGCACTTCAGGGTTAAAGAAGGTGGCCATAGCAACAAAAACGGCTGCAAATCCACCAAAGCCATTAAAGAGAGCAACCAACTGTGGAAGGTCAGTCATCTCAACACGTTTGGCCATATTTGTACCGATAAAACCACCAAGGGCGATACCAATAAGGATGAGCATATAGGAGTGAACGAGACCACTGAAAACAGTTGTGGCAATCACAAGGCCCATGCCAAGCATGCCCAACACATTACCACGGCGGGCCGTTGAAGGATGTGAAAGGCCTTTTAATGAAAAAATGAAAAGGACAGAGGCAATCAGAAAAATAAGAGATACAAAGTTTGTCATGTTACTGGCCTCCATCTTTCTTCTTAAATCGGGATAGCATACGGTCAGTCACGGCAAATCCACCAAAGATATTGATTGATGCCAAGACAACGGCAACAAAACCCATCCATTTTGAAAAGTCGGTGACTTCTGTGCCCGCTGCAATCAAAGCCCCCACAATAACAACACCGGAGATGGCATTAGACACTGACATCAGTGGTGAATGAAGGGCAGGTGTCACATTCCAAATCACGTGGTAACCTAAGAAACAGGCCAGAACAAAAACAGTCAGACCGATCATGAAAAAGCCAGCTTCAGAAGAGCCACCATCCATGGCGACGATCTGCAGCGCCAATTCATTGAGCTGTTCCCGCGTTTGATTAAATTTTGTAATCAGTTCCTCATTAGTCATGTGATAATTTCCTTTATAAATATCTAGATGGGACTTTTGACTCTGTAGTAAGCGTTTTTCTTACTGGGGTATTTATCAATAATAATGTCTATTATACCGTGGTTTAACATTTCTTCTAGAACAACGTTTACAGACGATACTAAATCATGCGCACCCTTTTGAAAAGCAAGGCTATGGCCAAATAGCAATAGGGGATTATCCTCTTGTATATTACGAATTTGACCTGGGTTATTTTTGATAAAGCTCGTTGCAACGATATTATTTGCAAATGTGACATCAGCTTTTCCAGTGGCTACATTCATCAGCATATCTGCGGGGCTTGACAGTTGAGGTAGAGACAGTGTTTGTGCTTTAGGAAAACGTTCTTTAGAAACAATTTCAGACATTTCGCCATCAATAGTGGAGATGGTTATATTCGGATCATTGAAGATGGAAACATCTTGGTTATCAAATCTGTCATCATTGTCTCTAACATAGATACCAGTACCAGAGTAAAATATTGGCGTCGACATCTCAGCAACTTTTGCGCGTCGGTTATCACGATAAAGAGTAAAACAGACAGCATCGTATCTGTCATTTTTAAGGCCTTCAGACATTGTTGCGAAGCTAACTTCTTCTGTCCATTCAACGTCAATATTTAAACGTCCAAAAAGCTCTGTAGTGATATCATAAGCCATCCCTGAAAACTGGCCTGTATTCGGGTCTTTATTGAATTCAGGTGGCCATACGATGTAAGCACAACGTATTTTCCCTGCTTTCTCCACACGTTCAAACAGGCTTTCTTGGGTTGTCTGACTCTCAGACGAGGACCAGTGACTTGAAAACCAGAGTGTTAACAAGACAGTCAAAAGGCATAAAAGTAGAGTGTGTAAAGCTTTCAAGTTGTATTCTTCCAATGACTATGACTTTTTCTTTTTTGTCGTCGTTTTCTTTGTAGACGCTGCTATTTTTGTTTTAGCTTTTGTCACTTTTTTCTTGGCAGGTGCCTTGGATTTAGGCTTGGCCTTAGGTTTTGCTTTTTTACCACCAAGACGTTCATTCACTAAAACGCCATTGTCTAAGATGAGAGACTCTTGAACAATCTGGTCTTTCATGTCGACGACGCCATCTGTAAACAATGTTGAGATGAAGTTATAGACGTTCTTGGAGTATAATCTTGAGCTATCTTGAGCAACACGAGATGGAAAATTAGCATAGCCAATAATTGTGACACCATGCTTCTCAACGACTTTATCTTTTTCTGTCAAAGCACAGTTGCCGCCATTGGCCGCCGCTAGGTCAACAATCACAGAGCCAGCCTTCATGGATTTCACCATTTCTGTACTGACCAATTCTGGTGCTGGACGTCCTGGGATTAGAGCTGTTGTGATCACAATATCTTGTTTTTTGATGGTTTCAGCAATCAGTTCAGCCTGTTGCTTTTTGTAATCAGCAGACATTTCTTTAGCATAACCGCCCGCTGTTTCAGCTTGAGCCGTTTCTTCATTTTCGACCATAACAAATTTACCGCCCAAAGACTCAACCTGCTCTT
>CAXRKA010000056.1:0-2629 GCA_964231155.1 Alphaproteobacteria bacterium
GATTAGAAAATAATTTATTCAGAAGATCTGTGGCAGCCACCATCTTGAAGACTTGAGGGCGTCTCTGCGTTTGATAGTTATTCAATAAGCTTGAGATTGTGTCCGCGTCAGAAAGATCCTGATCTTGAGATAAGAGATCTGAAAGGCATAACACATCTTGCATTCCTAAGTTCAAGCCCTGTCCTGCAATAGGATGTATAGCATGTGCTGCATCACTTAAAAGCGCTAAGCGCTCACCTATCATTTCTTTAGCATGATATAAATTAAGCGGATAACAATTCTTAGCCCCAACCCATTTAACTGCACCATAGCGCCCATCAAAGCGCTGCTCTAAAGCTGATTGGAAGAGATCTTCAGAATAAAGCTGAAACTGTGGTCCATTCTTATGCATTGTCCACACAATGGCTGAACGATGATTTCCGCTTTTGTCATCATTCATGGGCAAAATTGCAAAAGGTCCATCTGGTAAAAATCGTTCAACGGCAATATTCTTATGTGGTTTTTCATGCACAACTGTGCCCACCATAGCTGTTTGATTATAATCATATTCCACACAATCAATATCTGCCAAGGTTCTGAGTGTGGAAAATCGCCCATCAGCCGCCAAAATTAAAGAAGCCTTATAAATTGTCCCATCATGACACTCAAGGCTTACCTTCTCATGATTAGGATCATAAGATGTAATATCAGCAGGTGGTAGGATAGTGATATTGGAATTAAAGACTATATCAGCGAGTGCCTGTCGTATATCTATGTTGTCAAATATCCAACCAAAGGCGGAATGCGACAGCTTATCGGCATCAAAATTGAGAACAATAGGACTATGCCCGTCCTGCACATCAATCGATTCAATAGCAGAAGCTTTCTTTACTAAATCATCCCATATATTGAGCCTTTTAAAGACCTCTGCAGAGCCTGATGAAATGGCTGTCGTGCGCGTATCAAATGTTGAGCCCAACATATCTTCAATAGAACGACGATCGATAATGGCAACAGAATAAGAGGTCAGGCGATCCAGCAAACATGCTAGAGACAAACCAGCCATCCCTGCACCAACGATAACAATATCAAATTGATCTTTTGCTGTTTTATTTTGAGCGGCCATACTGCTGTGCACCATAATTTCTGTTAATCAAAAATTGATATCTATTTCACCACAATATAGTGTCTAAATCACATAATCAAAAACAACAAGAAAAAAGGTGTACCATGAAACTGATCACTGCCATCATTAAACCCTATAAACTCGACGATGTTCTTGAAAGCTTAGAAAAAATTGGTGTTCAAGGCCTTACGGCTACTGAAGTCAAAGGCTATGGTCAGCAAAAAGGACAAGCCGACTCTGAGCGTGATATTGGGCGTGGTGTCAGCTTCTTACCTAAAGTCAAAATTGAAATCGCTGCTAAAGAAGACCAAGTTGACGATATTAAGAAGGCCATTCAAACAGGTGCACGTAGTGGCAAAATTGGTGATGGAAAAATATTTGTTGTCGATCTTGATGAAATCATTCGTATTCGCACTGGTGAAACGGGTGCCGAAGCTATATAATCCATAATATGGTATCAAAAAAATCGTCACGATCATCAAAAAATAAGAACAAAGTACGACTCCTCCCGCAATTTGCGTCGGAGTTCTTGTACACACAATCTATTAAAGGCATTGCTCTTTTATCTGGCCTTGTTGGGCTTTTTCTCTTTGTCTCATTGATCACCTATTCTTCCAGTGATCCCTCTATCAATACCAGTGTTGGTTTTGAAGGCACGATCAGCAATTGGGGTCAAAAACCTGGCGCCCTCATTGCGGACCTAGTAATACAGACGTTAGGATGGGCCTCATTTGTTCTAGGCTTTATTTTTGTGTCTTGGGCACAGTATATCCGTAAAAATGGTCCACTGCCTTCATGGTGGATGCGCTTAGCGGCCCTATTTGTGGCTGTTACTTTTGCCTCTATGGCCAGTATCCCACTTCAAATATATGATATTGATAACACTTATGGCACGGGCAGCCTTGGTATACTCACCTATAACCTTGTTTCTTCACCATTCCAGAAACTAGGCCTTCCCTATAGCTCATATATATTGCCAGCCGTGATGGCGATCATAAGCTTAAGCCTCTTGCCTTTTGCCTCTGGGTTTTCGAAATCTGACTGGTATCAAGCCGCCAGGAACATTATGAGCTATATTCGATATCTCATTGTCACGGCAGCTTACTATGTAGCATTGGGCATCAACATTGTTAAAGCTTTCATTGATAAACGTCGTGCAAATGCATCAACCGAGACCAATGCCGATGTGGTTAAAAAACGCCCAGCCAAACCCACATTGAAAAAAGCAAAAACCGTTGCGGTGAAACCCAAAGCAGAGAAGATTAAATCTGGCAAACGTGCACAAAGTGAAAAGCAAACCGACTTCTCATTTGTGAATGATAATGCTTATAACTTCCCACCACTCAACCTTTTACAAGACGTTGATCCAAGTGAAAGTAACACAGTGAGTGAAGATGCTTTGCAGAAGAACGCCGATATCCTTCAATCTGTTCTTGAGGACTTTGGTGTCGAAGGTGAAATCACAGCCGTTAATCCAGGGCCTGTTGTAACACTCTATGAATTTGAGCCAGCCCCCGGTATTAA
>CAXRKA010000057.1:0-2691 GCA_964231155.1 Alphaproteobacteria bacterium
GCTTCATGCGCTTTTCTAAAGCGGCCATAGCCATAGCCATAGCTGTCATTGTCTTTTCAATGCGTGATTGCTCTTTGGCCACACGCTTTTGCTCAGCAACCTCTTTCTTGTACATATGCTGACGCATACGAATAAGGGCGCGTTCTTGCTGGCTCATTTCTTGCCATGCCTGAGATTCGTGTAAATCTTCAGCGGCACCTAATATAGAATCGAACATACTATCATTATGCATTAACTCGCCAACACCAGGTACGTTGCCGAACAATCCAGCCAACATCATCTCACCTAAGATCATGTCTGATTGCTCTTTCACGTATCTCTCACGTGCAGCAGCACGCTCAGAAGAATGTAGGAAAGTTTGTGGACTGAGGCTTTCCAAACGGTTGTTCATAGCCTGCAGTACACTGCTTAAGTCTTTGATTATTGAACCCAAGTCTTGATTAGAAATATTATTATAATTCCTTGGCGGTTTCATTATCCCTCACACACATTTTTTCACACACATTTATTTATAAGGGGGTAATTACTAATATATTGCTAAAAAATATGAAAAATATATAGCTTTATGCAGAAAGTGATCTGTTTATGTGGCTTTCAATGATATGCCCTATGAAATAAGTCTCATGCAGACAGGTATATTCTTTTGAATATGAGTACAAAGCGATTCTTTTAGAGCCTAAATCCATTAATTTGTATATACATAACTTATGTTGCTGTTATGTATTAATTTAATGATATTTTCTGTGTAACCAATGTTTTAAGGGCTGAGACATCAGCTTCTAAGCCGTGAACACCCATATCAATTTGATTGTTGTTCATATCTTCATATAAAGGATTCTGTTCAAGATTTTTAAAGCTACTCTCTATATCCTGGACGAGGACTTCTTTTATGTTTTCAAGAAAAGCATTGTTCTTTTTCTGCTCTTTACGGATATTGATCTCAGATTGCAAAATCTTATGATGAGGATTTGGATCAAGGTCCTCTCGTAAAACCTCTTCTACATAAACTATACCCAGTTCTTCAATTGTTTTTGCGAGTCGGATACTTTCTTTTAGGGTTGTTTCTGCTGCAATAGCCTCAGTGGCAACACCCTCAAAAACAGACATATCTGTATCATTATATGTCTTTAAAGCCTCGTCATATTCTTGATCAGAGAGTTGTGGTTGAACAGTATGCTTTTGATTGATGGTGGCTGTAGCATGATTGACTTGTTTTTGAAGTACACCGATCTCTTTTACATTTTGATTAAATGCAGAGATCACGGGTTTCAGTTGATTAGACACCAACTTTGTCATAATTCTTATTGTATCAGCCCGACCTTTCTGAAATATAAACAAAATAACACATTGATATTAAACTATAAAAAGAGTTGCTGCGCCGAGAAAGATAATAAAACCAACAATATCTGTGACAGTGGTTAAGAAAACTGAAGAAGCGATGGCGGGGTCAATATCTGCTTTTTCAATAAGAATAGGAATGAGGGCGCCAGCCAAACCAGCAACCAAAAGATTGATGATCATGGCTACCCCAATGATAAGGGCAATCATTGGGTCATTGAACCAATAATAGGTAATCAAACCACAAATAATGGCAAAGCCCACCCCATTCACAAGGCCAACCAATATCTCTTTGCCAATCACTTGTAGCATATTGGCATCGGACAGATCTTTTGTGGCTAAGGCGCGCACCACAATGGTTAGCGTTTGTGTGCCAGCATTGCCCCCCATGCTTGCCACGATCGGCATAAGTATTGCCAGAGTAACAACCTCCTGGAGTGTCGCTTCAAAAAGCCCTATGGCCAGAGAAGCAAGCACAGCCGTCATAAGGTTGAGTGCTAGCCAAGAAAATCGTGATTTAACGGTGCCTAGAACAGCGCGACTCAAATCATCTTCGGCTATACCAGCAAGACGCAAAATATCTTCTTCTGCTTCTTCTTCAATAACATCAGCAATATCATCCAATGTCACAGATCCAATCAGCCTTTTATAGGTATCAACAACCGGTGCGGATTTAAGGGCGTTCTGACGAAATATATAAGCAGCGTCTTCTTGATCCACATCGACAGTCAGAATATGGTGTGTTTCTTGGGCGATATCGGCCATCTTAACTTTGCGATCACTGCGTAACACAGCAACAACAGGAATTTGCCCTACAACATGATGACGCGGGTCTGTAATATAAATGTCATAGAGTTCAGCGGGGAGCTCATCCTTTAGGCCACGGAAATAATCAAGGGTTTTCCCCACGGTCCAAAATTCAGGCACAGAGATAAAGTCCCTGTGCATCAAACGACCTACACTATCTTCTTCGTATGTTAGACCTTCTTCAACAAATGCACACGTTTTGCGTGTGACATAAGATAGAATGCGTTTTTGCTCTACTTCATTATAGGGAACAAGGAGATCAATAGCTTCATCCGTATCAAGATCAGCGATGATACTTCCAATTTTTTCATCTGAGAGATGTTTAAAAATCAGATGTGCTGTATCTTTGTCCATATATCCAAAGGCTTCGGAAGGAATATGTTGTCTCAGTTTTTCATTAAGCTCAATGGTACGATCTTGACCCACTTTAGTCAGTAAACTTGCCCAATCTGAAGCTGAGAATCGTTCAGAGAGATTGACAATTGTCTTTACGCTTTTCTTGGAAAGCTGATTGTTTTCGTCAAAACAATCTTTAACAGATTGGAT
>CAXRKA010000058.1:0-4134 GCA_964231155.1 Alphaproteobacteria bacterium
GCCTTGTTGGATGTTTTCCACGCGGTCTGTTTTAATCTCAACGTTTTTATAGTTCTTCAATTGAGACAGTATGGCCAATTTGAATTCAGAATTGGGACAATTCCAGGCCAGATAATCTTCATCAATGTCTTCACCACTATAATCAACACTTTGTCCGCGGTGTTTAAGGCGCATAACTTTAAGTGGCGCACCTGAAGGCAGAGCCGTTACATCCAGCCCACAATCTTTAAGCACCTGATGATAACCAACCATAATGGCTGTTGAACGATTATCCACGGGCGCATCTTTTTTGGTGTGGTCATAGCCTAAAAACAACGCAATACGATAATCCTCTTTCGCCAGACAGAGCGCAGAGGTCAGGCCAGCAAGCCCACCACCAACAATAATAATGTCATATACATCTTTGCTTTGAGGCACGGTTATATTTTCTCCAAAGCCATAATATAATTTGTGTCTGGACGTTCTGAAAGCTCAAAACTGTGATCACCCAAATTGAATTTGAGTCCCTTTAAATCAATAACCTTTAACCCTGCCTTTTCTGCCATATCACGCACTTCATGAGGCTTAAAAAATGCTCGCCATTGATGTGTTCCTTTGGGCAAAAGGCCCAAAACATATTCCGCGCCGACAATCGCTTCAAGGAAGCTTTTGACCGTGCGGTTTAATGTTGAAAGAAAGATAACGCCATCTGGTTTCATCAACTGTGATAACTGCTGAATAAAAGCAGCTGGATCTGGTACGTGCTCGATGACCTCAAGAGCTGTAATAAAATCAAAGTTTTTGAGTGCTGGGTCTCTCACCACATCATCAAGTGCATAGTTTAAATACCGAATGTCCAAGCCATAATGCACGGCGTAATCTTGGGCAATTTTAATGGCCTCTTCAGAAGGATCAATGCCTGTGACGTTCGCGCCAAGACGTGTCATTGGCTCTGATAAAAGTCCAGCACCACAGCCAACATCTAAGCAAATCTTATCGTTAAACGGTACCTTAGGTTGATGATCAGGATAACGTTTCTCAAGTGTATTTCGGATAAATGCAATACGTGTTTGATTCATCCAGTGTAAAGGCTTCATTGGACCCTCAGGATCACGCCACTCTTGAGCCAAGGCATCAAAATGGGATGTTTGTTTAGGATCTGTACCGGATTGGATCACTGATTTACCTCTTTTGTATTTTTCTATTGAAACACTGTTATCAAATTTAGCCTAGCGTTTTTAAATAAAAACCGCTAGCGTAGAGTCAATTTTATAGGGAATCAAATTGTTGCGAGGGATCGGTGACGAGCGAAGAACAAAGTTTAATTGATACAACAGATGGATATGAGCATATTGGGCTCGTATTTAAAAGCTCGCGTGAAACACGTAAGCTGAAGCTTCCCGAAGTGTCCAAAGAGCTTATGATCCGCCGTTTTTACCTTCAAGCCATTGAAGAAGGTCGCTTTAGTGAGCTACCCGCCCAAGTTTATGCCACTGGCTTTATTAAAAACTATGCGGGCTTTCTTGGCATTGACCCGAAAGAAGCTGTACGTCGGTTTATGAAAGAAGCCTATGGCTCAAGCAATGACAATCAGACAGAACTTCATTTCCCAGATCCTATTGATACGAATATCCTACCAGACCGTAAGGCAATTTGGGGCGCAGCAGCGGCTGTACTCATTATTATTTCCTCATTATTTATCTTTACTGGTGGGAGTGATGAAGCACCTCTAGAGACAAATCAAGCAACAGCAGAGGTTTCTGAAACAACAGAAACCGAAGTTTCAGAAGACGCAATTGCTCAAGAGACAAACACCGCAGACAATCTTGCTGAGGACACAACACAAATCGTTGTGACAACCAATGGCGAGACAACAACCAACACAATCGAAGAGACGGTTACAGAAATTCAAGAAGAGGTTGTAGAGACAATTGAAGAGCCTGCTGTAGAAGCGGCACCGGCTCCGGTTCAAGCAGCGAGCGAACCAGAAACACGCAATGAGTTTGTCAATAAGTCTCGTATCAATACACGCGTCATGGTTGAAGCGCTTGAGCCCAGTTGGGTTGAGATCAAAGCTGGTAACGGTGATATTTATCTGAGCCGTGTTTTGAAAAAGGGACAAAAATATAACGTTCCTCAAGAGCCTGGTATGCAACTGACTACAGGAAATGCAGGTGGTGTTCAGGTCTATGTAGATGGATCTCCCCTTCCTCTCCTCGGCGCAAAAGGCACTGTTATTCGTAACGTGAGCCTCAGTGCCAATCAACTTCGCACACGTTCACCACGTTAGCGACTTCACTTCTTTGACTTCAAATAACACGGGCTTGAACCGATGGCACAATCTGGATTTATAGAAAAAATGGACAAAATTGTTAAGCAGCACACACAGCTGGCTCAAGACATGTCATCGCCTGATATATCATCTGAACAGATGACCGAGAAATCCAAAGAATATGCTGAGCTTAATCCTGTGGTTGAAGCCATCAATAATTTCAAATCAAAGCTGAACGAAAAAACGGATCTTGAATCTCTGATTTCCGATGGTGAAACAGATGACGAAATGAAAGAGCTTGCCCAGTTAGAGCTCGATGAAATTGCCAATGATCTTCCTGAACTGGAGAACCAAATTAAACTAGCCCTTATCCCTAAAGATAAGGCTGACGAGAAAAATGCTATTCTCGAAGTGCGTGCGGGAACAGGTGGTGATGAAGCCGCTCTTTTTGCTAATGACCTCTTTACTATGTATCAGCGTTATGCCGCTAAAAAGGGTTGGACCTTTGAAATTATGTCTGTGACGCATACAGATATTGGCGGGATTAAAGAAGGTGTGGCCAGTATTTCAGGACGTGGTGCCTATGGTCGCTTGAAGTATGAATCTGGTGTGCACCGTGTCCAACGTGTACCCAAAACAGAAACGCAAGGCCGTGTCCATACTTCGGCTGCAACGGTTGCGCTTTTACCAGAAGCAGAAGAGGTTGATATTGAGATCGCCGATAGTGATCTCCGTATTGATACATATCGTGCATCGGGGCCTGGTGGGCAATCCGTGAATACAACCGACTCGGCCCTTCGTATTACGCACATCCCCACAGGCATCGTTGTCTCTCAACAAGATGAGAAATCTCAACATAAAAACCGCGCAAAAGCCTTGAAAATTCTGCGCTCACGCGTCTATGAAGCTGAACAACAACGTATTAAAGCAGAACGTTCTGCAGAACGTAAAAGCCAAGTGGGGAGCGGTGACCGTTCCGAACGTATTCGGACATATAACTTCCCACAAAGCCGCGTTACAGATCATCGGATCAACGTCACTCTCTATAGCCTTGATGACTTTATTGCTGGTGAAGCTTTGGATGATATTATTGATCCCCTTATTTTGGAAGATCAAGCGGAACGCCTTGCTGAGCTCTAGGCTATGTGCAGCGATATCACCACCCTACAGCACTATTTTTCTGAAACTCAAAAATCCTTCACCCCAATGGATACGTTGGATATACGCCTGCTCATCCAACATAGCCTTCAGATTTCAGCCGAAGAGTTTATGTTGAGTAACAACCGCATTCTTTCAGAAAAAGAAAAACAAGACATTGATCAACTCATTAAACGTCGCACTCAAGGCGAACCCGTCTCTAAAATTATTGGCCGGAAAGACTTTTGGTCTTACGCGTTTACTACATCACCTGATGTTCTCGATCCACGTCCAGATAGCGAAGTTCTGATTGAAACAATCCTTGAATTAAAGCCTGGTCAAAATACCACACTTTCTTTCCTCGATATGGGCACTGGATCCGGATGTCTGATCATTACACTCCTAAAGCTCTATACACATAGTCAAGGTGCAGCGATTGATATCAGTGAAAGCGCACTTGATGTTGCACAAAAGAATGCACAAAAGCACGATGTTTTGGAAAGACTTAAGTTTTATCGTGGCAGCTGGTGGGGAGCGCTTAAGGAAGCTCAACACTTTGATATCATTGTTACAAACCCCCCCTATATCCGAAGCGATGATATTGCAGATTTAGATGTAGAGGTTCGTGAATTTGATCCTCTCACGGCTCTTGATGGTGGAGCGGATGGTTTAAACCCTTATCGAGAAATTATAGAAAAAGCAGATCAATACTTGAATGAAGG
Source organism: Alphaproteobacteria bacterium (assembly GCA_964231155.1). Lineage (GTDB taxonomy): Bacteria > Pseudomonadota > Alphaproteobacteria > Micavibrionales > SZUA-601 > CAXRKA01. Next base: position 4,111 of record CAXRKA010000058.1, read on the forward strand.
TGGGGTTCTTGTCTTAGAAATTGG
>CAXRKA010000059.1:0-5240 GCA_964231155.1 Alphaproteobacteria bacterium
GCCTTAAGGCTTTATCTTATGGTCTCCCACGAATAGTCGGTAAGCTATAGGCTTTTGAAAGAGCTGTCAAAGAAAAAAGCGCAAAACATCAGGTTTTATTTGGCACAGCGAACAACAGCAATCCAATCATAACCATTGCCCTCAGAATAATATTGTTCGAGGCAATCCTCAAGTTTTGCACGTGCATTGGATTGAAGTGGTGCTTTCTTCTGTAAGCCCATAAACTCTTCAACAGCTTCGGACTGACGAATACGGCAGATCTCTTGGAGTTTTTGGCTATAGGAATAACGGCTTAGACAAAACTGCTCAATGACGCCAGTACGGATCGGCAATTGCGCTTTAGCAGATGGCAAGATGAATAAGCAGCTCAGAGCCAGAGAAAAGATCAATACAAATGTTTTGATCTTAGTCACCATTCTTTTGAACCTGTGTATAGGATAATTCAACGGGTGTAGAACGACCAAAGATGGACACCTCAACAATCAACTTCGTTTCAGCTTCATTGACTTCTGTCACGCTACCATTGAAGGAGTTGAAAGGACCATCAATAACTTTGACCTGCTCTCCAACTTCAAAAGACACAGATGGACGTGGTTTATCAATGCCTTCTTGCACCTGCTGAATAATACGTTGAGCTTCTTTTTCAGAAATTGGAGAGGGCTTACCTTTGACACCCAGAAAGTTTGTGACCTTTGGTAGGTTTTTGACCAAGTGCCAAACATCATCATCCAATTGCATCTTAGCTAAAACATAGCCAGGGAAGAATTTACGCTCAGTATTGACTTTTTTGCCCTGACGCATCTCGACAACTTCTTCAGTTGGAACGAGAACTTCCTCAATTTTTTCACCTATGCCCTGCTTTTCAGCTTTTTCTTTGATCTGACGGGCGACGGCTTTTTCTGAACCGGAGAATGCGTGTATAACGTACCAGCGCGCTTTCATTTTACTATCCTTTTGTGTCTCAGTATTCTGTTGCATGATTATGATTGTCCCAAGCCCAAAATGGCCTCGATAATGGCTGCAATAATTTGATCAGCAAAGAACAAAAACAAAGAAATCAAAGCCACCATAATGAACACCATAATGGTTGTTACAACAGTCTCACGACGTGTTGGCCAAGTGACCTTTTTGGTTTCTTGTTTTACTTCTTTATAAAATCTGACGGGCTTAAAATTTGCCATGTTATTTATCCAATGTGTTTATCATTCTTCATCTTATAACAAGGCCTCTTTATGAGATAAACAATTGTTTGTACAAGTTATAAGGGGAGAATGCTGAATATGTACATGAATTCTCACCGTCTTTCCAGTTTTTTTTACAAAAAATTACTCTGGGCTTAATGTATGCCATGTTGTACCAACTTCAATAGGCTCATTACTACCAAAACCAATTAGCTTATCACATTTACTGACACGATAAGATTTTTTATACGTCTCTGTATCACCCTTATCTCTTGCTACTTTTATGATGTTATTATAGTAATAACGAGGCGTTAGGCGTTCTTTTTGCTTACTCTTAGGAATAGAGAAACGAATTTTATTTCTTAGCCCGGCAAAATCACCAGGCGTTAGATTCTTAGGCAACTTAGCCAAATCAGAAATCTTTTCCTGAAGATCAATATTAAAGAAATATTGAAACGCCTTGATACTTTGCTCTCTTGTCAAATAATCATATTTTATTGAAATCGGAAAACGACGTTTAATCGCATCATCAACCTGATCAATCATATTACTTGTTAGAACAATATTGACATCAGGGTAACGCTCACAGATTTCTAAAAACGCAGAGACGACAGAACCAGACACTTCACTCACAGAATGTCTTGGGTACATCAATGGGTCAGCTTCATTAATAATCAATGTTGCCTTTTCTTTTTGTGCGCGCTGAAAAACCGCTTCGATCCGCTTTGCAGGTTCGCCACGAAACTTACTGTTCAATTCTGATAAGCCCGTTTCAATAACATTACAACCAATCTTTGCTGCAAGCTTTTTGGCAAAGGCCGTTTTACCTGTCCCTGATGGGCCAAGTAAATTAAAGCGGAAACCAATATTGGGGGTGCCCTTTTCTTCAACCTCTTCGATAATCGCCTGAGTAACGTCTCTGAGATCTACATCTGTATCAATAATATTGACCAAATCAACCTCATAGTCCTCCAAGTCCTTATTTTTGAGAACATTACTCTTACTGCTAATGACTTTTTCATCACCATGAAAAATACTTGCAACACCTTTAAATGCGACTTCTAGATCTTGATGGGTGACTTGATCTGGCCCCAAACTCAACACAGATTTAATGGCTTCATGGATAACAAGATCTTCAGTAAATGAATACTTCTGAGACAAGTCACGTACAATCTTCTCATCCAAGAAAATATCATTGTCATTAAGTGGCTTTAATAAAGCAATAAAGGCTGGATCATCGAAAGACTCAACCATATCAGCAACAGCGATAACAGACGGCCTTAAACTAACAGAGACCTGAAGCTTGTTCATTCCACTTTTATCTGGAAGTATTCTAGAATAGGAATTGATAAAATCTGTCTGTTTATCAGTAATCAAGACGATTGGCACAGCTGAGCTGGTCAATTCATCAACAAACTGTCTTAAGAGAATGGCATCTTTGTAACGACTTAAATCTCTAATAGAAAAATTGTCGATGCAGAGCACTGTATTCTTGAGTTCCATTTCTGAGAGCTTATATTGGCGGTCTATCAAATCATTAATACGAGATTTACGATCAGCCGCATTGCCAAAAGGGATCTGCCAACTTTCAATAAAAAGGTCAAATCCAAGCGCCTGATGAAGAGCTTTAATAAATTCTGTGCGGCCTGATTTTCTTGGCCCCTTAATAACAAAAAGCTTTGTATCTGTTCTATCTTCTAAAGCCAACTCAAGCTGCCTTTTAATATAATCAACCTTGTGACCTAAATGAGAAAAATCCTTGAGAGTATATTCTGTTTTATGGCACTTTTGAGGTGCAAGAGTAACACGAACTTTGTTCTTTTTAAGAATATCTATCTTGGTTTCACCATCCAAAGCCCCAGAATTATTTTGAACAGTCAATTGTCTATTATTATCCGAATTGTTGTTTGCCTTTGTCACCACCCAGCTCCCTTTGATTATGAGATGTTTTTATTGCCCTGCATTCTTCCGACAGGAATTCTTTTACTTTATGTTAATGATTTTATATGGAAAGATCAATGTTTTATTTCAGAAGAAATTAAACTGAAGAAAATTATTTCTTCTAAGCTCAGTCTTTACCAATGGCATCTTCATCTTGATCGCGGATAATCGTATATTCACCTTCAAGGATATCAGATGATTTTGTTTCTTGCCAAAACCCATTTTTCATCTTCCCAGAACGCCAAGCTGCATAAGCACTCAAACCCGTCGTTCCAGCAACAATGCCTAAAATGGATAAAACAAAGAGCACAACAGGCCACATAAAAATAATGATGGCCAATATCCATGGCCAATCCCAGACTTGAATTGCCCCAATAACGGCTGTTAAGGCAACAATATGAGGCGCCATGACAGTAATAATAAATGCACAGATTGTGGCAAAGACACCACCACCAAATAATGCCGCCGTTGCTAAAAACGACATCAGACCTATAACCAATTGCCCCAAAACAAGGAATGGCGTGAGCTTTATGAAGTTAAAGGTTGATGGCATCGCTATAATAAACCCGTTTTATGAGTGAACCGATCTTGGTTCAAAAGCGTACCAAGACCATGAAGAAAAGCAACTCTATTCGATATAATGCCTTATCAGCCATATTTATGGCTATAGCTCTATTTTTAATGACAGGATGTTCTGTTGTGGGAGAATTTGAAGAAGCGCGATACAGCGTCATTACACAATCACACGAATATAATATTGATATTCGTGACTATAACGATGCTCTGATTGCTAAAGTTATTGCGGCCGGTGATCGTTCTGAAGCTGCAAGACAAGGTTTTCGATCATTGGCAAAATTTATTTTTGGCGGCAATCAAGATGAACGCAAGATCGCTATGACAGCACCTGTTTTGCAAACACCAGTAGGTGAGAATGCTTGGGAAGTTTTATTCTTTATGCCATCTGAATTTGATACCAACACACTTCCTGCCCCCAATGATGAAATTATTGACATTCAGATACTCTCCGCACGGAAAATTGCGGCTATAAAGTTTTCTGGGCGATGGTCAGAGAAAAACATGAATACGCACAAAGCAAAACTCGAAGATTACCTCAAAGCGAATAATATCGAGTATCAACAGCCTGCTATATATGCTTTTTACAATGACCCCTTTACGCCTTGGTTTCTAAGGCATAACGAGATTATGTTTGTCATCGAATAATATTGAAAAAATAATCAAACTCCTATATAATTATGAAAAAATAATTACAAGATTTATTATGCAGGTGTCCTTACCTACGACAGAGAAAGATCGCGAATATATTTTACAGATTTACCTTGATGTCCTTGCTAGGGTATCTCGTCGCCTAAGAGAATTTGGAGAGGTGACTGATATTGAAGCTAAACACGATAAAACAATTGATTATATCTCCCCCCTTACAAAAGCAGACCAATTCTCAAGCAACACCATACACCAAGAGCTCAAGGCTATTTTAAAAGACATTCCAACAATTACTGAAGAGGATGTCGATGCTTTTGGGACCAAAGGCTTCAAACATAATATCTATAATCTTGCTGATCCCATTGATGGGACTATTCATTTTCTCGAGAACAATGGTCGCCCAGTTATCTTGCTCGCGTTAATCGAAGATGGAAAACCTGTTGTAGGCGTTATACAACGTATTTTTAAAGATGAGGGTTATTACGCTGCGCAAGGTCTTGGTGCGTATAAATTTGAAGGCGGGCTAAAAAATTCACAACGGATACATGTCAAAGCCTTTCAACCTAAAAACGGTGTTCGTGTTATACATCAAGGGCAATACACAGCTGATGAAGATATTTTTAACCACTTTAAGAATATTAAAATTATCAACAAAGATGAAATTGATACTCTACGTTCTGCCCATAATGCCACTGAGGTAGAACGGAAAAAGATTGGTCAAGAATACCCGTCTACTGGCAGTTATGAAGTAGGTGCCTTTATGGAAGGCATGATCGCCGAAGGAAAATATGACTTTCTTCTTAATCAAAACCCTGGCACAGGCGCTTGGGATACTGCAGCGCCACAAATTTTAATTGAAGAAGCTGGTGGTTTTCTAACGAATATAGACGGGACAGC
>CAXRKA010000060.1:0-5248 GCA_964231155.1 Alphaproteobacteria bacterium
AGACGTGTGCTCTTCCGATCTGCCCCCATAGAGGTAAATCCATAAGTTCTTTCTTAAGAACGATAAGAACCTCTCCAAAAATAGGGATAAGTTTCATGGTTTCCCAAGCAGATTGATGTTTACAAGCAATGATATATGACCCGTCTTTAGGTAGGTTGTCTTTGCCTATAATCTTATAGTCGAGGCCTATAATGTTGCGCTCTATGAGGTAAACAAAAGCAAGCCAAAAATTAATAACCTTAAGACCGGCCAATCGTCCTAGAAACAGGGCGGGTATGGCGCAAAAAGCCATGATGGCTGTAAAACCAAAAAAGACGATGTTAAAAATCAGTGAGCGAATAAAAATCATAGTTTGTTATCATGAATGGCTTGGAAGGCTTATACCGCCAGTTTTTTCAATAAAAGGAACAATGCCAAGTGGAACTGTGACCACAAATTTTATATACGAACGGATCAATAGGCGCCAATTCTGATATGATAACCACCATTTCTCTGTGTTGTTTAAAATAGAATCCACTGGATATCCATCAAATTCAACAGCTGGCATAACACGGTAAAAATGGATCATAGCACGCGGTAAATGATAATTAGAGGTGACAACCAGGGCTGATCTGTAGTTGTTCTCTACCATCCATTTTTGGGCATTGACAGCATTTCCATAGGTGTCAATGGCATTGGTATCAAGAATAATATCTTCATGGTATTTGCCATTCGTTGTAACGCTTGATTTTTTATAGTTCTCATGGACACTTGTGATAAATAGTTTTTGGCCAACGCCCGCCTTCAATAGCTCTATACCTTGAGGTATGCGATTGGAGCCACCTGTGAGGACAACAATGGCATTATATTTAGCTTCAATGTTGCCGGGCTGAATCATGGCATTGCCTATAATATGAGCTGTGTAAATCACAAAGCCAATAACAAGAAGCGTAAAACAATAAAAAGCGTAACGTAATAACATCTGTTAGATTTAAGGATATGATAATTATACTGCCTATAAACTACTCGATAATAGCCAACAAACCAATACAGATTATTGAATGAATCAAGATAACTTTGCACAGAAATTAACAAAGGCCATCAATGCCCTTAAGGCCAGACAATTTGATCAATCGGCTAAGATATCAAGAGATATAATTTCAAAGCTTGATAGTGGGGACATAGCAGAGCAGGCAGGTAAAATTTATACTCAGCTACAACCCAATGATTTTTGGGGGTTTAATGCCTATGGGTTGGTGTTATTTGCGAATAAAAAACTCCCAGAAGCAGGAAAACAATTTGCTAAAGCTGTTAATCTCAAAGTAGATTATGCCGAAGCATGGGGAAACTATGCAAATGTTTTACATCAATTGGGTTTACTTAAAGAAGCTGAGGAATTTACATTAAAAGCCTTAGAAACGGCAAATGATAAGCAGAAAGTCAGTATTCGCCTCAATTATATCAATATTCTTATTCATCTAGAAAAGTATCAACAAGCAAAAGAAATAGTACGAAAAATTCCAATAAGCCTTTCAGAGCATTCATCATCCTATAATATAACACTTGGGATTTTATACAGCTACCTCGACAATCCAGAGTGCTCTATCCAGTATTTTCATAAAGCGCTAAGTATTGATCCAGATAATAAAATTGGCCAAAAAAACTTAGCTAATTTATATACTGATCAGAGACAATATGATAAAGCCTATGATATTTGGAAGAGAATTATAACTAATTCACGCTTTTCAGAGCCTGAGATAGAACATTTTATGGCGGTTATACGCTCATATAACAATACACCGGCTAAAAATGAGCTCATATTGGAAAAGAGTAGTCTCAATAAGATAGGAGCTGATTTACCTGAAGTTAAAATTGATGAAGTCAATGATCTCTATCAGTTGATTACCTTGGAAGGTTTTAAGGTTTACCCCGACTCATGGGAGATATTTAATGATCATCTGCTCTATATGGATATGAGCTTTCATAAACAAATTGGTGATGGTGGCTTTATGAATGAAATGAATTCCCGCCCCAAAAACATCACCAAACCAATTGAAAACACTCAGCAGCTAGAAGGTCAGTATTTACTGTTGGCTGGATGTGATAACTATTACCACTGGATTGTGGATTATTTGCCACGTCTAGAAGCCTTAGAACAACATCCTCAATATAAAGAACTAAAGTTTCTTATGAATTCAAATATTACGGGCTATCAAAAAGCAAGCCTGGAAGCCATTGGTTTTGATATAGATAGAATTGTAGCGACTGAAAAAGCACAAGTTTATGAAATTGAAGAGCTCATTATACCACACATGACCAATCGTTTTTTTACAGATGGTTATGTTCCTGACTGGATGAGGTGCTGTGCTACAACACAAAATCTTGGTTGGCTGAGAGAAAGCTACAAAGACTTTATGAAACCACGAAATGACCTCCCTAAACGTATCTTTCTTTCACGGGCAGGCGCAAAATTTAGACGCTGTGTAAATGAAGAGGCAGTGCTTAAATTAGCTAAAGATTATGGCTTTGAAATCGTAGCCAATGAAAACTTGAGTTTTACAGATCAGATAGCTCTTTATAGTGGTATAGAGGCTGTTATGGGACCTCACGGTGCTGGTTTTACAAATACAGTCTTCTCATCACCAGGAACGCATGTGATTGAAATGTTTCCAGGCAGTCATGCACCAGAGTTTTATAAAGTCACATCCGATTTAATGGGACACCATCACCACAGCATTAATGGCGATATTGTACACGCCATGAAGCCCTTAGGGCCAGAGTTTTGGGATTTTGAGGTTGATTTAGAACATATAAAACATGCTTTAGAGCAGGTTTAAAATAATTTCTGGAAAATTTCTAAACCACAATCCATAGAAACATGATTATAGTTTGAGCGTGTCTTTTTTATATGCTTAACAAGTTTTTTAACTTCTTTTGAACGTTTTGTATTGAATACAAAAAGACCATTATTTTCGACTAAGCGGTCAGCAAAATAAAACTCAACGAATAGGTCATCATAGCTAGAAGAACCATTGAATATAACAAGGCCAAGATCAGCAGCTAAATTCTGAATAAGCAGTTGTGGAAGAACGATACATGGCTCATGTTCCATGATTTGGTAGTTTTCAAATCCAAAGCTGTCAAGCAAATCTTTGGCAATGCCATTATTCACTTCAAGGGCACGAAGCTCAACAGGGACATGACCACCGTTTTTGTTATTGAGCTGATGTGCAGCCATACATACAACAGAAGACAGCCCACACTGGATACCCAATGTTGATGTCAAAGTAAAATCGCCCTTGTGCGCCATGTAAAACAGAGCTGACAGCTGATCTTGAGAGTAGGATAGCTTATCAAGGTCATAGCTTTTGTCACTGGCAACAACTTTGCCATCTTTAACCATCTTACTAATGTCGTTTAACACAGAAGAATTCTGGCTTTGTTGCTCATAATGAGCATTACACTCGTCTTGAGAAGGCAAGTCATCAATAGAGAAGGCTGGAGCCATCTCGCCAATGTTTAGATCATCAATGTTAATCTCTGGAATAGATATTTCTGTCATGTTTACCCCTTATGTCGGTCATCTTTTGGTTTATATCTCTTTGAATTTTGCAAAAAATATACCATTTATACCGCGTTTTGAACACCAATTTTTTGAGCAAACCAAGGAATGGTTTTCTCTAAGCCTTCTTTCAAGGCTATTTGAGGGCTCCAACCCAGTTCTGACTGGGCTTTCGTGATGTCTGGGCGGCGTTTTTTAGGATCATCTTTGGGCAGATCATGATATGTCACTTGACTGGATGATTGTGTGATCTCCATCACCAACTCTGCAAGCTCTTTCATTGTAAACTCGCCAGGCTTGCCCATATTGACTGGTCCTATAATATTTTTATTATTATTCATCAATGTGATAAATCCGTTAATTAAATCATCAACATAACAAAATGAACGTGTCTGAGAGCCGTCTCCATAAATTGTTATCGGGTCTCCACGCAGCGCTTGGCAAATAAAGTTTGATACAACACGCCCATCTTCTGGATCCATATGTGGCCCATAGGTGTTAAAAATACGCACAATACGGATATCAACGCCGTATTCTCTATGATAGTCCATAAAAAGTGTTTCTGCAGCACGTTTGCCTTCATCATAACAGGCGCGCGGGCCCAGCGTGTTCACATGCCCAACATAATCTTCATTTTGAGGATGAACTTCAGGGTCACCATAGACCTCAGATGTAGACGCTTGAAAGATACGCGCTCCAGTATTCTTTGCGAGTTCAAGAAGATTTAAAGCACCGAAAACACTGGTTTTCATAGTGTAGACAGGATCTTTTTGATAGTGCGGTGGTGAGGCGGGGCAGGCTAGATTATAAATCTCATCATAACTGCCAAGTCCTGCAACCGTTTGTGGATCGATAATATCGCCCTCGATAAAAGAAAAACTATCATGTTGTTCGCATAGGTGCAAATTCTCACGCGCGCTGGTGAAGAAATTATCCAATCCAGTGACCGTATGGCCTTGCTCTAGAAGGTTTTTGCAGAGATGAGAGCCCAGAAAACCAGAGGCGCCTGTAACAAGAATAGTTTTACTCACATCTAACTCACTTTTTTATCGTGCCAATGATCTAAAATCCATGGTGAGGGGTGAATAAATTTACCACGTTTTCCACCATCACCTTTTTGCCACTTGCCATGCGCAGCATCCATAGGCTTTGGTGGACCATGAAATACAAGAACTTTACAGCCTTGAGGAAGCTGTGGCTTAATAAAGAACTTCATCAGGCGACCAGGGATAGAGTGCCTCTTAAAGCTTCGGCACCATTGCTCTGGCCACCACTCAACAGCATGATTTTTGGCGACCATCTTAGTTAAATAAGCCTGTTCGTTGATGTAATCATTATAAATTTGTTCGTGACGTTCGCAAAAATCTTCAAAAATATCAACGTGTTTTCCAGCTTCGTAGCGATAGACTGAAGAGTTTCCAATACCCTGGCCAAGCTGTGTCCAGTTCTCAATAATACAGAATTCACTAGGTTTATGTGTAAAGAGATCATCAATATTATCTGTAATCACCAAATCAATATCAAAAAAGAGCACTGTGCCTTCAATCCCCAATTCTGGTGATAAAGAGGCAATTTTACGCCAGCCTGAAAAAATCGGTGCTGATCCCAATGCAATCTCTGGGATAGGGCGTGTTTCGATATGTTTGTGAATACCTGTCGTGTCGTCTGTAAAACAAACAAAATCATAGTCAATTGTTGTGTTCCGGG